>CANQGC010000010.1 GCA_947600345.1 uncultured Clostridia bacterium | reverse complement strand
GACGTCAAGCGTCCCCCGTTTCCCCCTTGGATTCCCTCCTCCCTCTCCTGACCAGGGCTGCGGCCCTGGACCCGGGGTTGGACCCGAGGGTAGTACAGCTGCGATCCTTAGCGGAGCGCGGGGACCTCGACCCCCGCGCAGATGCCTTTCGTTGGAGAACGGGGGAACCGGGGGTAGTTCGTATTGCGTAACTCTCGTTACGCCGCGGTTACGCGCCCGCGGCGGCCGTGGGGCTGCGGGCAGAGCCCGCAGCGTGGAGGACGCAGGGGAAGGGGCGGCGTTCCCTCATCGTTTCTCTCCGTTGCTGCGCCAGCTGCGTTTCTTTATTTATCTTCGTCGGCTTACAGCAGGGTCCGGGGCGGCAGCCCCGCCGAAGCGAAGCGGAGGCGTAACCCAAAAACCAAAGGCTACAGAGGGCCGGTATTGTCGGCCCGATAACCGAAGGTTCCGCAAGAAGAACAAAGGCCAACCCCGGGTCCAGGGCCGCAGCCCTGGTCAGGAGAGGGAGGGGAGAATCCAAGGAGGGAACGGGGGACGCTTGACGTCCCCCATCTCTCCTTGGCCCCCCGGGAGGGGCCCCCTGCCCGCAGGCAGCATCGGCGGCCTGCAAGGCCGCCGATGAAGGGAATCCCCAGTGGGGATTCCCTTTCCTATGCCGCGAAGCGGCATGCGCCGTGAGGCGCAAATCCTACGCCGTGAGGCGTCCATGTGCCCGGCAGGGCACCCTTGCCGCCGTGAGGCGGAATATCCTACCCCTGCGCCGGACAGGCGCACAAGCGAAGCTCCTTAGAGCACGATTTCGTCGCGCTGGATCAGTTCCTTGACTGCGGCCTCGATCAGCGCGGCGGCGCCGTCGGTGCCGAACTCGCCCGTGTCCACGATCAGCGTGTAGTTGCCGATCGCGCCCCAGTCCCGCTGGGTGTGGGCGGAGTAGTACTTCGAGCGGATCTTGTCCGTCTTCTGAATCAGCTTCTTCGCGTCCGCCTCGTTGCGCAGGTACAGCCGCATGCAGCGCTGCACGCGCTTGTCCATGTCCGCGCGCACAAAGATGCTGATCACGTCCAGCACGTTCGAGCATTCGCCCAGCACGTAGTCCGCGCAGCGGCCCACGATCACGCAGGGCTTCTCCGCCAGCCGGCGGATCGCGTCGCACTGGGCCTCGTAGATGCGCGTGTGGATCGGCAGCACCAGCGAGGGATCGTCCCGATAGATGTAGCTGCCGCCGTAGGGGTCGCCCATGCCCAGCATGCCCGCGCCCCGCAGGTACGCCTTCGCCTTCTCCTCGTGCTGCTCCACGACCTCGCGGCTGAGGTTGGTCCGCTCCGCCGCGTGGTCAATCAGGTCGCGGTCGTAATAGGGGATGTTCAGCCGCTCCGCGACCTTGCGCGCGACCTCCGCGCCGCCGCTGCAAAACTCGCGGCCGATGGTGATGACCCAGCCCTTCTTCATAGGAACCATACCCTCCTTTAACGATGGTCGTTTCAACAGCATATGCAAATTAAGAAAATCAAAACCGCCGACATCCCGTGCCGGCGGTGAATTGCTTCTATTCAGTTTTCATTCGGTTCATCTGCCTTGCCCGCCGCAATGCACTCTCCTGAAAACCGGATGCCTGATTCCTGATTGACGGCTTCCACGCCGCCCGGAACGATCTATCTCAACGGTTGCCCGGGGCAAAGCAGATGAACCCTTCCTTGTGGATGTTGTCCATTGGACTCGCCCCTTTCTCATTTCATTGGGTTACCCTTGGGATTGCCCCGCCTCTCGGAGCCCTTCGGTCTTGCCATCCGGCACGTTGCCGGTCTACCGAATGATGAAAGCGACTCTGCGCTCTGCTCTCGTCCTCCGAGCCTCGCTGTTCGCGCCTCGGTCTCCGGGGTATCACTGCCAACTTCCTTGGCTCGCCTTTATAATACCACAGTCCGGAACCCCTGTCAACCCCTTTTTTAAAAAAATTATCCACAAAACTTCCTAAAATTTGTTTATTAACATGAGATGATTCATTGTATTTTAGTCATTCTGAACAATTAAGCATTGCAAGTTTGTGCGATATGGGCGGGGAAGGCGAACATTGCCGCGGAGTTGCGGAAGCATCATCCGCCGTGTAAAAATTAACTCCCGGCGGCTTGACTGTACAATGTTCGGTTATTATAATTGGTAGGGAGTACGCGATGAGGGAGAGAGTAGGCGCGTTCGATGCCTTCAGAGAGCCGGGGAAGCTGAAAACCGGCGGCGGGAGGATGCGCCGAACATGGCTCCGGAGCTCCGCGCGCGAACCGAGGCGGGACGCCTTGCTTCGCTGAGCGCGCGGCGTGCGCCCGCGTTAAGGGTCAAGGCCCGGGGGAAGCTTTCCTGGGCGAACAGGGTTGGTACCGCGCAATCGCGCCCCTCGCATGAGAGGGGCGCTTTTAGTTCTTAATGAATATCAATCACGGGAGGTTTTCCACCATGCCGGAGAAGAAGACGTTCTACATCACTACGCCCATCTACTATCCCTCGGGCAACATGCACATCGGCCACACCTACACCACCGTGGCCGCCGACACCATGACGCGCTTCAAGAAGCTCACCGGCTACGACGCCTACTTCCTGACCGGCACCGACGAGCACGGCCAGAAGATCGAGACCAAGGCCGCCGAGGCCGGCGTCACGCCCCAGCAGTTCGTGGACAAGATCGTGGGCGAGACCAAGGAGCTGTGGAAGCTGATGAACATCGACTACGACGACTTCATCCGCACCACCGAGGAGCGCCACGAGAAGATCGTCCAGAAGATCTTCAAGCAGTTCTACGACCAGGGGGACATCTACAAGAGCGAGTACGAGGGCATGTACTGCACGCCCTGCGAATCGTTCTGGACGCCCAGCCAGCTGGTGGACAAGGACGGCGTCAAGGTCTGTCCCGACTGCGGCCGCCCCTGCCAGCCCATGAAGGAGGAGGCCTATTTCTTCCGGATGAGCAAGTATCAGGATTGGCTGATCGACTACATCGAGACGCACCCGGACTTCATCCAGCCGCCGTCGCGCGCCAACGAGATGCTGAACAACTTCCTGCGCCCGGGCCTGCAGGATCTGTGCGTCAGCCGCACGTCCTTCACCTGGGGCATCCCGGTGGACTTCGACCCCAAGCACGTGGTCTACGTCTGGATCGACGCGCTGTCCAACTACATTACGGCGCTGGGCTACGGCACCGATCACGACGAGAAGTTCCAGCGCTACTGGCCGGCGAACGTCCACCTGGTCGGCAAGGAGATCGTGCGCTTCCACACCATCTACTGGCCCATCATGCTGCACGCGCTGGGGCTGCCGCTGCCCAAGCAGGTGTTCGGCCATGGCTGGCTGCTGTTCGGCAACGACAAGATGTCCAAGTCCAAGAGCAACATCGTCTACCCCGCGCCCATCGTGGAGCGCTACGGCGTGGACACGCTGCGCTACTACCTGATGCGCGAGATGCCCTTCGGCGCCGACGGCAACTACACCAACGAGGCGCTGCTCACCCGCATGAACGCCGATCTGGTCAACGACCTGGGCAACCTGGTCAGCCGCACCGTGGCGATGATCGAGAAGTACTTCGGCGGCGAGGTGCCGGAGCCCGGCCCGGCGGATGAATCCGATAAGGTGCTGATCGAGTGCTTCGAGGCGCTGCCGAAGCTCGTGGAGGAGCAGATGGACGGGCTGCAGTTCTCCATCGCGCTCAGCGAAATCTGGAAGCTCATCGGCGACTGCAACCGCTACATCGACATCAACCAGCCCTGGGTGCTCGGCAAGAGCGAGGAAGGCCTGCCGCGACTCAGGACCGTCATGTACACGCTGGCCGAGTGCATCCGCGCCGTGGCCGTGCACGTCGGCCCGACCATGCCCTCCACGCCGGAGAAGATCTTCGCCCAGCTGGGCGTGACCGACTCCGCGCTCAAGACCTGGGACAGCGTGCAGAAGTTCGGGCAGCTCGTGCCCGGCACCAAGGTCTGCAAGGGCGAGGCGCTGTTCCCCCGCGCCGACATCAAGAAGGAGCTCGCCTTCCTGCGCGGCGAGCCCGAGGACGCCAAGGCCGAAAAGAAGGCGGAAAAGAAGGCCGAAAAGAAGCAGGAGAAGCAGGACAAGAAGGCGGAGAAGAAGGCCGAGGCCCCCGCGGGCATTGCCAGCTTCGACGACTTCGTGAAGATTAAGCTCATCGCCGCCAAGGTCGTGGCCTGCGAGAAGGTGCCCAACAGCGAAAAGCTCCTCAAGGAGACGCTGGACATCGGCAATGGCCAGACCCGCACCGTCTGCTCCGGCATCGCCAAGCACTACTCCCCCGAGGAGATGGTGGGCAAGACCGTCGTGCTCGTCGCCAACCTCGCCCCCCGCAAGATGGCCGGCATACTCTCCGAGGGCATGCTGCTGTGCGCCGAGGACCCCGATGGCAAGCTCAAGCTGCTGACCGTGGAGGACGGCATCGCCCCCGGCAGCGAGATCTCCTGATGCGCGTCGCGGTCATCGGCTGCGGCCGCTGGGGGTCGCTGATCACCTGGTACCTGGATAAGATCGGCCACGAGGTCACGCTCTACGGCCGCGCCTCCTCGCCCCACATGCAGCGCTTCCTCGCGGAGCGCAAAAACGACCTGCTGACGCTGCCCGAGTCCGTGCAACTCTCCACCGAGCTGGACTGCGTGCGGGACGCGGAGACCGTCATCATCTCCATCCCCTCCCAGTCGCTGCGCGGCGTGATCGCTCAGCTTCGCGAACTGGACATCCGGGATAAGATCTTCACGCTGTGCATGAAGGGCATCGAGGTGGAGACCGGCCTGCGCCTGTCCCAGGTCGCAAGGGAGGGGCTCGACGAATCCTGCCCCGTCGCCGTCTGGCTCGGCCCCGGCCACGTGCAGGAGTTCTACGCCGGCGTGCCCAACTGCATGGTCATCGACAGCGAGGACGAGGAAGTCAAGAAGCTACTGGTGGAGAACTTCACCAGCTCTCTGATCCGCTTCTACTACGGCGAGGACCTGATCGGCAACGAGATCGGCGCGGCGGCGAAGAACGTGATCGGCATCGCCGCCGGCGCGCTGGACGGCCTGGGCCTGGGCACGCTGAAGGGCGCGCTGATGTCCCGAGGCACGCGGGAGATCGCGAGGCTCATCGAGGCGATGGGCGGGAATCCGTTCTCGGCCTACGGCCTGTGCCACCTGGGCGACTACGAGGCCACGGTGTTCTCAAAGTATAGCCATAACCGAAGGTTTGGCGAGCTGCTGGTGAAGGGCGAGCGGTTCGATAAGCTGGCCGAGGGCTACTACACCGCCGACGCCATCACAAGGCTGGGCAGGAAGTACGGCGTGGAGCTGCCGATCTGCGAGGTCGTCTACCGCACGCTCTACGAGAATGCCGACCCCAAGACCGAGATCGCCGGGCTCTTCGAGCGCCCGATCAAGAAGGAATTTTGGAAGACCGAAGAAACCTAACGCCAAAGCGTGGCAGCAGAAGGGAGATTCCAAAGGACCTCAGGTCCTTTGGCAGGAATTCTTAAGGGACAGCGTCCCTTAAGCAGGTCCGGGCAGCGCCCGAACGGGTCTGGGCAGCGCCCAGCGTAACCCCAGCGGCCCGCGGTCTTAAACCAAAGCCCGGCAAAGCGCACCCACGCCCCATCGCCTCCATACCGCGGGCCGCCGCGGCGCTTTTCGTCTTGGGAAGCCAGAAGGCTTCCCAAGACGAAACAGCCGCCACTAACTCTCCAAAACCGCCCCGCCCCGCAACACCAACCATCGGAAGGAAATCACACACCATGCGCATATTCGACACTCACTGCCACCTGGCCGACCCGGCATTTGACGAAGATCTCAATGACGTCCTCTCCCGGATGCGCAACGCGGGCATCCGCCGCGCCAACGTAGTCTGCGACCCCTGTGAAGAGGAACCAAACCAAAAGAAGGCGCTGGCCATCGTCGAAGCGAACGACAACCTCGTCTTCTCCATCGGCGCCCACCCCCACAACGCCAGCCGCTACGACGCTGCCGCCGAGGCGGAGATCCTTCATTATATTGCACATCCCAAGTGCCGCCTGCTGGGCGAGATCGGCCTGGACTACCACTACGACCTCTCCCCGCGCGACGTGCAGAGGAAGGTGTTCGACCGCCAGCTCGATTTGGCGTATGAACACAACATCCCTACCCAACTCCACATCCGCGAGGCCCACGGCGACTGCATGGACATGCTGCGCGAGCGTGCCAGGGCGGGAAGGATGCCCGCGGGCATCATGCACTGCTACACCGGCAGCTGGGAGGCCGCGAAGGTCTACCTCGACCTGGGGCTCTACATCTCCCTCTCCGGCGCGCTGACGTTCAAGAACGCGCCGAAGCTGGTCGAAGTGGCGCGCAACACCCCGGCGGATCAGCTGCTGATCGAGACCGACTGCCCCTACATGGCGCCGGTGCCGCTGCGCGGGCGGCGCAACGAGCCCGCCTTCCTGACCCACACGCTGGCGGCGGCCGCGGCGGCGCGGGGCGTCTCCCCGGATTCGCTGGCCGAACAGCTCTATCAGAACTCCCTGCGGGCGCTGGGCCTGAGGGACGACGCGGAGGCTTGATATCTTGGAAAACCTGACCGCCATCATCGAGGCGATCCTCTTCGTCTCCGGCGACCCGGTGCAGGTGGACGTGCTGGCCCACAGCATGAACCTGACCGTGCTGGAGCTCGAGGGCGCGCTCAGCGAACTGCGCGACCACCTTTCCCTGGAAAACCGGGGCATCCAATTGAACCGCAGCGGCAACGCCGTGTTCCTGTCCATCTGCCCCAAGTACGCGCCCCAGGTGGAGCTCTTCCTGCAGCCCATCCAGAAGCAGCCGCTGTCCCAGGCGGTGCTCGAGACGCTCTCCGTCATCGCCTACCGCCAGCCCGCCACCAAGGGCGACGTGGAGGCCGTGCGCGGCGTCAAGTGCGACTACTCCGTGCAGACGCTCCTCAACCGCGGCCTCATCGAGGAGTGCGGGCGCAGGGAGACCCTCGGCCGGCCGATCCTCTACCGCACCACCGATAAGTTCCTGCAGCACTTCGGCATCGAATCCCTCGAGGAGCTCCCCCGCGTGGACTTCTCCGCGGACGAGGGCGAGCTGACCCCCTGACCCCTTGATCCCCTGACCCGAACGCAAGCTCAGAATCCCCCCGCACAAAGCCCTCGAAATCCGACAGAATATTGAACATTTCGAGACTTTCGACTGTTTTTTGTGCGCGGCGCTTGACGAAGAATTATAGAAATCGTATAATCTTTTCAAATGAAGTTTGTACCTGGGAGGATAGAGCAATGGCCACCAACACGGAAGCAAGAAAGGCGCGCGATCGCAAGCTGCGCGCGAAGTACCGCAAAAAGACTGTAACGGCGTCGGTCATCGCGCTGGCAATCGGCCTGATTCTGGGCTTCGTGCTTTGCGCCGTATCGGTGAGCCATCCCGGCCCGATCTCTCGCATGCTGGGCGTCGGCCCGGTCGACGATGCAATTGTTGATGAGCCCGCGACCGGCGACGAGGACCTCGGCTTCGGCGGCGAGGATTCCGGCTTCGGCGAGGACGAGACCGGCTTCGAGGGCGAGGATTCCGGCTTCGGCGAGGATGAGACCGGCTTCGAGGGCGAGGATTCCGGCTTCGGCGAGGACGAGACCGGCTTTGAGGGCGAGGATTCCGGCTTTGGCGAGGAGGACGCCATGGGAATGGAGGAAGCCACGCCGGAGCCCACTCCGGAGGCCACGGCCACGCCGGAGCCCACTCCGGAGCCGACCGCCGCGCCGCAGATCATCCCCTTCGGCCAGACGCTGACGGTGCAGACCGAGGTCAACTCGGATGGCACGCCCCGCAGGAACGCCGGCGCCGATCCCTTCGAGACGCTGAACTTCAGCCTGAAGATCGACGCGCACCGGAACCCGACCTACTTCCAGTCGCAGTACAGCACGGAGTATAAGCTCAACGGCGACGAGGCGGTCGTGCAGTTTGACATCACGCTCAACGGCTACACCGGCGCGCTGCGGATTGTTCCGCAGAACAGCCTGGATATCACGCTCATGGGCGCGACGCCGGACGTGATCAACGACGGCTACCAGCTGATGGACAAAGAGATGGCCGGTACGGCGGACGTGGCCGTTTCCCCCAACGTCATGACCACGCTGTACAAGCGCTACTCTTACACGGGTGACATGCGCTATCTGGTCGTGACCACCTACGTCAACGGAACGGCGATTCCCTACTGGTTCGACATCGGCGCCAGCCAGGCCGCGGCTCCCGTGGCCGCCGGTTCCTCGGCCGATGGCCTCAGCGGCGATTCGTCGGAGGTCCCGGTCAACGGCCTGACCGTCGGCAGCGAGGGCGAGGAGGTCTCCCGCCTCCAGCGCGCGCTGATCAGCAAGGGCGTGCTGCAGGGCAGCCCGGACGGCAAGTTCGGCGACTACACCGCCGACGCCGTGAAGCAGATGCAGAAGCGCTACAGCATGGAGCAGACCGGCGTCGCCGACCAGGCCTTCCTGGAGCGCCTGTACTCGGATCAGTAGATTCAAACGGCAAGAACGGACCCCGGAGAGGCCGCAGGGCCACTCCGGGGTTTGTTTGCGCTCCGGCGCTCATCGCTCCGCCGCGCTACTCCGCGCCCAGGCACCAGCGCTCGATGCCCCGGGCGACGCCGTCGGAATCGCAATCCCCGGTGACGCGCTTTGCCCGGGCCTTCACCTCCGGTGCGGCGTTGCCCATGGCGATGCCCAGCCCGGCGGTTTCGATCATGCTCAGGTCGTTCATGCCGTCGCCAAAGGCCGCGGTCTGGGGGAGGGGGATGCCCAGATGCGCCGCCAGCGCCCGCAGCGCCGCGCCCTTGTGGGCGGAGGCGCTGTTGATCTCGATGTTGTTGACCACCGACGTGGATACGGCGATGCCCTCGAAGCGCTGCCCCAGCTCCCGCAGCAGCCGCGCGCGCAGGGGCATGTCCCGGGTGAAGAGCTGCAGCTTCTGCACGCCGCCGCCGCGCTCCAGCAGGAATCGCTTCAGGTCGTCCACCGGGGTGCGGAGCCTGCGCACCATGTCGAAGTAGTGCGCGTCGGGCACGTAGTCGCCGCAGGCCTCCCACATGTCGCGGCTCATCCAGCCCCAGTTGTCCGCGTAGCAGTCGTAGATCAGGGGGCGGCCGTCCAGGTAGCGCAGGATCTCCACCGCCCGCTCACAGGGGATCTCCGCCCGGTAGATCACCGAGCCGTCGCTCGCGTCCCACACCTGGGCGCCGTTGATGGTGATGGCCCGGCGCACGTAGGGCAGGGCGCGAACCGCCTCGGGCATGCCCTCGAAGAAGCGGCCCGTGGCGGGCACGATCTCGATGCCCGCGGCGGCGGCGCGGTCCAGCGCCTCCCGGCAGGTCGGGGTGAGCCGCTTGTCCGAGTCGAGCAGCGTTCCGTCCAGGTCCAGCGCGATCAGCCTGATCTTTGACATGGGGACATCTCCTCCCATCCGCGACGCGCTCCCTTTGAAGGCGCGCCCGGCGCTCTCCTGCCTGTCAGTATAGCACAGCCTTCGCCCCGCGGCAAGGGCCGCAGCCTTCGGCTTTGCGCCGCGACGTCTCGTGCCGAATCTTAACGTTTGGAAAAACTTAGAAGGAAAGCGCAAGAAAATCCGGCGGAATGCGTCAATTTTGTCCATATTTCGTTACATATACATCCTCATTCCGTCGCATCGCGATGCTATACTATATGTGTATAGCCATATTGGTGAAGCGCTGGAATTTGGAGGTAAGCATGACCTTTTCATCTTTTCTGCAAGGATTCACGGGCGGTGGGGTTTTGAACCTCCTAGTCTACGCGATCATCGTGCTTGTGTTTGTGTTCGGCCTGATCAAGTGCGTGTTCCCGGTGCTGGCCAACCGCAGCCTGCTTCGCAGCGCCGTGCGCAACGTGCGCGCGGGGGACTCGGCGAAGAAGAGCTGGCAGGCGCCGGAGTTCCTGGGCAAGGGCGCCCTCTTCGCCCATTGGAGCGAATACCTGAACAACCTGTTCTTCGCGGACGGGGTGTACCACAACGCCTCGAACGTGGAGGATTACATCAATGAGGAGACCGTGATCTACGGCCCCGGCCGCGGAAGCTTCGCCGAGGCGGTGCCCGGGCTGCTGGTGTCCGTGGGCTTCCTGGGCACGCTCATCGGCCTGGCCCAGGGCCTCTCCGGCTTCAGCATGAGCGATTCCAAGGCGGTCATGGACTCCATCGTCACGCTGATTCCCGGCATGCGCTACGCCTTCATGACGTCGATCTTCGGCGTGGTGGGCTCGGTGTGCTTCACGCTGATCACCCGCTTCGTCTACGGCTCCACCGAGCGCACGCTGCGCAACTTCTACGGCGCGGTCAGCCGCTACGCGGGGCTCTCGTCGGTGGACCCGATGACCCAGGTGGCCATCTACCAGCAGGAGCAGACCGTGCTGATTCGCCAGATGGCGGAGGACCTCTCCGGCAAGCTCACCGACAACATCGCCACCGCCGTGGGCAAGGCGGTGGAGCCGCTCAATAACAGCCTGCGCAATTTCGTGTCCGTCAACACCAAGGACCAGATGCGCTTCCTGGACGCGGTGGTCACCCGCTTCATCGACCGCATGGACGATATGATGGGCGGCCAGATCAAGCGCCTGTCCTCCGCGCTGGAGGAGGCGGCCGAGCGCCAGGAGCGCACCATGCGCGCCGTGCAGGATAGCATGGAGGACAGCTCCGCGCTGCTGGACAACCTGCGGCAGGTGGCGCGCGTCACCGACGACATGGTGCGCGCCAACGCCGAATACATACACGACCTTCGCGAAAACCAGCGCCAGACAGACGACGCCTTCGAGCGCGTGGCCTCCGGCATGGAGCAGATGGACCTGATCTCCCGCCAGCAGGTCAACTACCTCAAGAGCGTCACCGCGATGCAGGAGGAAGTGACCCGCTCCCTGGAGCGCATGGACGCCACCATGCGGGAGTTCACCGGCGACGTGAGCAGGCAGAGCGGCGACGCGGTCGTCGCGCTGGGGAACGCCGCGTCGGAGCTGCGCACCGCCGGGGATCAGTTGCGCCAGATTCACAAGGACTGCACCGCGGGCATCACCAAGGAATTGAAGCTCACGCTGGACGCCTATCAGGACTACGTCAACCAGTTCACCCAGCGGGTGGACTACCTGGCCAACGGCATATCCGATTCGCTGAGCAAGCTGCCCGTCGCCGTGGACGAGAGCGCGAACAGCTTCCTGGACCAGGTGGACCGCCTGACGGACGCGATGGCCGAGGCCAGGCGCGCGCTGGATGACACCGTCGACCGCCTCTACGGGGGCCGCCGCTGAGCGCGGCGCCGGGAAGGGCGGTGAGCGGCATGCGCGTAAATCGAAGCCGGGCGCGGCGGGACGGCGGGGGAAACGGCAGCTTTTGGCTGAGCTTCTCCGACCTGATGAGCTGCCTTGTGCTGATCATCATACTGGTGATGTTCTACATCATCTACCAATACTTTAACCTGGCCGAGGTCAACGAGGCGGAGATCGCCCGCAGGGAGTATCAGCTCGACCAGGCGCAGACGGAGCTGGAGACCCAGCAGAGCGCGCTGAGCGAGGCGGAGAAGAAGATGGTCTCCCAGCAGATCCTGCTCGACGCCAAGCAGAAGGAGCTCGACAGCGCCGAAGACGTGCTGGAATCCCAGCGCACGGAGCTGGCCGAGGCCCAGACGAGGCTGGACGAGTTGGACGCCCAGCTCACGGCCCAGCAGAGCGAGCTGACCCAGGCGCAGGCGCTGCTGGAGAGCCAGCAGGGCGAGCTGAGCACCGCGCAGGAGCAGCTGGCGTCCCAGCAGAGCGAACTGGCCGAGGCCCAGGCGCAGCTCGCGACCCGCGAGGGCGAGCTGAGCGCCGCGCAGGGGCAGCTGGCGTCCCAGCAGAGCGAGCTGGACAGCGCCCGGCAGGCGCTGCAGGACCAGCAGGTGCAGATCGAGCAGCTGGTGGGCATGCGCACCCGCATCATCACCTCGCTGTCCGACGCGCTGCGCAGCAGCAACATATCCGCCACGGTGGATTCCTCCACGGGCTCCATCGCGCTGGAGTCGGACGTGCTCTTCGCCACCGGCGCGTACGACCTCACCCAGCGGGGCAAGGGCTTCATCGACGAATTCCTGCCGGTGTATCTGGACGTGCTGTTCTCCGAGGAGTACCGGCCCTACGTGTCCGAGATCATCATCGAGGGCCACACGGACTCGGTGGGCACGTATCTGTCCAACCTGCAGCTCTCCCAGCAGCGCGCGCTGGCGGTGGCCAGCTACGTGCTGGGCGACAGCCCCGCCGTTTCGCCGGACATGAAGAACGTGCTGCGCGACGTGGTCACCGTCAACGGCCGGAGCTTCAGCGACCGCATCTTCGGCCCGGACGGGCTGGAGGACATGGACGCCTCCCGGCGCGTGGTGTTCAAGTTCCGCCTGACCGACGAGCAGATGATCCAACAGCTGCGAACCATACTCGAGGGCGTGGACGAAGCCGCCGCCGAGTGAGCGCGGCGCGGACGATTCAAAAGAGAAGAGGTAATGCCAATTGCTGCAACTGCGCAGGTTGATCTGGTTCATCGTCACCAGGCTGCTGCTGGTGTGCATACTCTGCGGCATGCTGGTGTGCGGCTTCTACATGTGCCTGAACACCGCGAACATCTATGTGGTCCTGAGCGACGGACTGCAGCGCCGCGCGGAGGTCATACTCACCCGGGAGGACGCCGAGACGCTGAACTTCTACTTCCACGCGGACTTCCTGTCCTCGGATCCGGCGCTCGAGGGCGCGTTCGACGGCTCCAGCGTGTACGACAACTACGTCATCACCGACTTTGAGTACGATCTCTCGATCGAGAAGCTCTGGGCCTGGCCCTGGGACAGCTACGCCACCTGCACCGTGGTGGAGCGCATTCCTTCGATCACCGCGAGCATCGTATCCAGCCGCCGGAGCGAGAACCTGCCCGCCCGGCCCACCTGGCAGGGCGGCCGGTACGACATCACCCTCGTCAAGCAGAACGGCGAGTGGAAGATCAACGGCATGCAGCAGCGCACGGTGCTGATGGAGGCCGAGGAGGACGAAGCGGCCGCCGGCGCTTCCTGACGCGCGGAGTTGAATTCGGAAATGCAAGGGAACCATCGCAATACGGAGTCAAAAAACGGAGTTGAAATACGGAGGAGGCTTTAGGCATGGATCGCAGGAACAAGGTTTGGATCGCCGTACTGGCCCTGCTGCTGGTGGCCGCTGTGGCCGCCGTGGTGGTCGTCAACAACCGGCTCACGGCTTCCCAGCGGGAACTGGTGGAGGTCAACGCCCAACTCAGCAGCGCGCAGGAGCAGAACGAGACGCTGAACGCCGACTATGAGAGCGTCAGCTCCGAGCTGACCGAGGCGACGCAGGCCAAGGCCTCGCTCGAATCGCAACTGACGGAGACGACCGCGGCCAAGACCTCGCTGGAGACGCAGCTGAGCGAGGCGGCGGAGGCCAAGACCGCCCTCGAGACGCAGCTCGCGGAGACCGAGACGGCCCGGGACGGCTTTGAATCGCAGTTGAATCAGGCCCAGGCCGACAAGGCGACGCTGGAGGCCCAGCTGAGCGAGGCGGCGGAGGCCAACAGCTCGCTGGAGACGCAGCTGAGCGAGGCGGCGGAGGCCAACAGCTCGCTGGAGACGCAGCTGAGCGAGGCGACGGAGGCCAAGACTTCGCTGGAGACGCAGCTGAGCGAGGCGACGGAGGCCAAGAGTTCGCTGGAGACGCAGCTGAGCGAGGCGACGGAGGCCAAGACTTCGCTGGAGACGCAGCTGAGTGAGGCGACGGAGGCCAAGAGCACGCTGGAAACGCAGCTGAGCGAGGCGACGGAGGCTAAGACTTCGCTGGAGACGCAGCTGAGCGAGGCGACGGAGGCCAAGACCGCGCTGGAGGCGCAGCTGACGGAGGCGACGGCGGCGCTGGAGGCCCGGCAGAGCGAGCTCGCGCTTCAAACCCTCAGTGGCGACGCGCTGATCGGCGAGGCCAAGACCCAGATGGACGACCTGAACGTGGTGCTCGCCTCGATCGACAGCGGCATCGCCGAGCTGGGCGGCTCTGTCCCCGCCGAACCTTCGGACGAAGCGGAAGCCCCGGCCGAAGAGGCGGAAGCCCCGGCTGAAGAGGCGGAAGCTCCGATCGAAGAGACGGAGGCTTCAGCTGAGGAAGCGGAAGCTCCGGCTGAAGAGACGGAGGCTCAGGCCGAAGAGGCGGAAGCTCCGGCCGAAGAGACGGAAGCCCCGGCGGAGGAAGCGGCGGCTCCCACCGCATCCGGCGCGGCGGCCGCAGAGTCGCAGGTGCGCGAGCGCCTGACCGAGGCGGCCGATGCGGAGGAGGTTCGCGGAAGGGTCGAGGAGATCCTCGCCGCCGATGAGAGCGAGATGCCCGCCGAGGAGAAGATCGCCGAGCTCGAGAAGATCCGCGGCGAGGTGAGCGGCCAGGTGAGCGATATCGGCGCGGCGGTCGACGCCGCGGCCGAGCAGGAGGCCGCGCGCAGGGAGCTGGAGCAGAACATCGAGTCGCTGGAAGCGGAGCTCGCCGCGGCGCTGTCCAACGTGGACGCGCTGAACGCCGCCATCGGCGAGAGCAATGCGACCATCGCCACGCTGCAGGAGCAGGTGGCGGAGCTCTCGAGCCAGAGCGAGGCCGACGCGGGCAAGATCAGCGAGCTGAACGTGCAGATCGTCAACGAGCAGGCGCGGGCCTCCGAGCTCAACGCCCAGCTGGCGGCGGCGGTCGCGGAGCGCGACCGGTACCTGTCCACGCTGGAGGCGTACCGCATCGCCCACAATCCGGGCGAGGGCCAGGCGCACGCCTCGTCCACGATGGGCAGCGAGATCGCCGTGGACGCCGACGGCGTGAGCGCGCACTGGAGCTACATCAACGGCGAAATCAGCGGCAACAGCGCGGTGCTGCGCATCGAGATGAACGGCGAGGCGCTCTACACCTCGGGGCCGATCGAGCCGGGCGAGGCGCTGGAGAGCTTCGCGCTGGACGAGGCGCTCGCCCCGGGCAGCTACCCGGCCGTCGCGGTGGCCACCGTCCAGAGCGCGGACGGCAGCCCCGCCTCCATCACGCGGCTGCCGGTCACGATCACGGTGGAGCAGTGAGCGAAAGCAGTAAGCATTGAAGCAAAGCGAGGCCCCGGCGCATGTGCGCCGGGGCCTTCGCCATAACCCGAGCGATTCCCTCTCCGCTTCGATTCTCGCCGCCATTCGCGGCGCGTCATATCTCCGGCGCTCGCTCCGCCGCTTCCTTTTTCCCGCGCATGTGGGCCAGGCACTTTTCCATCGCCTGCTGCTGCGTCAGGTGTTCGTCGCGATAGCCGGTCCGCTCCCGGTCGATCGTGTAGCAGAGCTCGCAGTCGTTCGGCGAGTGCCAGACGACGCTCAGGCAGTTGTCCGCCCGGTAGATCGCCCCGAAGTTGACGCGGGTGTAGCGGTCCAGCTCCTCCTCGCGAACGGCGGCCTCCAGCGCCTCGTAGAAGGCGTCCGCGGTGGAGGCGGCAGGCTCCGGCCGGGGCTCCGGCCGGGCCTCGGCGGGACGCGCGGAGGCGGCGCTCACGCCCGCCAGGTAGTAGTCCTGCAGCATGGACTCGATCTTCTTCAGGGACTGGCTGTCGATGGGCGTGAAGTCCCACATGACGTTGGCGTCGCCCCTGCGGCGCCTGGTGCGCAGCAGCGGGTTCTTCTTGTAGGGCGCCTCCATCCAGCTGTTTCGGCCGAACACCACGGGCACCTTCACGAACAGCCCGTCGCTGTTGCGGATGAACAGGTTGAAGCCCCGGGCGCCCTTGGTGCCGAAGCCGAAGGCGCCGTTGAGGCCGGTGCCCTTCTCGAACACGTCCTCCCGGTCGCACTGGGGGGCGTCGAGCAGATCCAGCGTGAACTTGCCGTCGGTGCCGAATTTGGGGGCGTCGATCAGCGCGAGCTTGCCCTCGTGCAGGGCCAGCGCCACGAAGCTGCCGTCCTCCCGGGAGCAGAAGAACATGCGCTCCGGGCGGAAGCCCCGGGCGTCCATCTCCTGGGCGAAGCGCAGGCGCTCGTCCTCCATGCGCTTCAGGTTCTCCTTGCGCTGCCGCTCGGAATCCGAATTGAACAGGGCCATGGCGCACCCTCCTTTGCAACGTCTATCTCCATTATTATAGCAAAGCCGCCCGGCGAATGCAAGAATCCGCCGGGGATTTTGGCGGGATGGGGGGCATCGTCACATTTTTTTCGACAAAAGGCGAGGGTTGAAAGGTTGAGTATGCGCAAGGACTGTGCTATACTTATCATAGGATACGCTGTATATGATGGCGCTCTTTGTACGAAGGAATGGAATTACGAGGGATGTAAGGAGGAAAATACTATGCGCAAGCTGCTGGCCTGGTTACTGGCCGCGCTAATCGCGCTGTCCGGCTTCGCGTTCGCGGAGGCGGATCAGCCGACGGCGCAGCCCGCGGTGTCGCTGGAGCAGCCCGTGGCGGAGGAAGAACCCGCAGAGGCGGAGGAAGAACCCGCGGAAGCGGAGGAAGCGCCCGCCGGGGAGGAGCCCGCGGATGAGGTGGTGAACCTACCCACGGAGCCGCCGATGCAGGCGTCCACGAGCGCGGCCTCTTCCAGCACGGTGTACAACGGCCGCGACGCGGTGCGCGTGAACGACGCGGTGTTCATGGCGATCCCCGACGGCGAGCGGCAGATGCTGGTGTCCGTGCCCGCCGAGGGCGACCCGGTGTGCGTGGACCGCGGCGACCGCATCGAGGACCTGATGCCCTACGCCGGCGGCGTGGTGTATCTGAAGACCGAGAACAACTCCTCGGCGGTCATGGCGTGCAACGGGCTCCAGACCACTTCGGTCTACGCCTTCGGCGCCAGCACCGCGAGCGCGCTGAACTTCTACAACGGCAAGTTCCTGGTGCTGATCGACGGCCTGCTGCACTCCATCGAGCCGGGCACGCAGCTCTGCCTGCGCATGTCCGGCACCCAGATGATGGACTACGTGATCGACGGCGACATCGCCTACTTCCTCTCCGCGGGCGACCGCATGGAGTACACCGCGAAGCTGGACGACGGCGCGACGGTGAGCTCCCAGGCGGGCTGCGTCTACAGCTTGGATCTCAAGACCGGCGAGACCAACCTGCAGCTCAAGAGCGGCGTGCGGGATCTGCGCATCGCGAACGGCAAGCTCTACTTCCACAACCTGGCCGACGCCTACGCCCTGCGCAGCGGCGATACCGCCCAGCTGCTGGGCCGCGTGAACGGCCTGGATCTGCGGCAGCACGCGCTGGACGCCGCCTGCACCCAGGCGGACAGCGGCTTCTGGGCGCTGGATCGCGGCCTGGTGGTCTGGTACGGCGGCGCGCTGAATTGCGAAACCGAGGCGGGCACGCTCGCCCTCTACAGCCCGGAGAACGGCGCGACCGTGGCCTCCGACGGCGAATTCCTCTACGTGTGGGAGAGCGGCAAGCCCGCGCTGACCCGCGTGGAGCTCAACGGCACGGCCACCGAAATCTACTCCGGAGACCTGACCCAGGCGCCCGACCTCTCGCTGATCGTCCCCGAAGCCAGCGTCGATCCCAACGCCAGCCCCGATGCCAGCGCGGGCCCGAGCGCCAGCATCGACCCCAACGCCAGCCCCAGCGTGCCGGTGCTGGGCTCCGATGTGGATCCCAACGGCGGCTCCGGCTGGTTTGACGAGTTCATGGACAGCGAGCGGAACTCGTCCTCCGGCTCCTCGAGCGGCAAGACGCTGCCCTCCAGCGGTGGCAGCAGCTCCAGCGGCACCAGCTGGCCCGGCGCCACGCCCATCGGCATGACGCCCACCCCGGCGCCCGTCGCCACTCCGACCCCTGAGAGCGGCGACACCTCGAGCGGCGGAAGCTCCAGCGGCGGTTCGACCTCCGGCTCGACCTCCGGTGGCGGCTCGACCTCCAGCGGGAGCTCCGGCGGCAGTTCGTCTTCGAGCGGCGGTTCGTCCTCCAGCGGCACCTATAGCGTCAACATCAGCCGCGTGAAGATGAGCGGCGATGTCAACGTGCGCTCCGGCCCCGGCCTGGGCTATCGCGTCAAGACCTCGCTGAGCAAGGGCACCGTCGTCAGCTGCACCGGCAAGGCCTCCAAGGACAGCCGCGGCCGGGTGTGGTACCAGGTCAAGCGCAACGGCAGCACCGGCTGGGTCTCCTCCCTGTACGCGAAGAAGACCACCGCCAGCGTCACCAGCAGCTCGTCCTCGAGCAGCTCGTCCTCCAGCGGCACGTCCAGCGCCAGCGGCACCCGCTACACCACTGGCCAGGTGAACCTGCGCTCCGGCCCCGGCCTGGGCTACAGCTCGAAGGGCTCCATCAGCAAGGGCAAGAAGCTCTCGATCACAGCAAAGTCCACCGACAGCCGCGGCGTGGTCTGGTACAAGACCAAGTACAACGGCACGTCGGGCTGGGTGTCCTCCCGCTACCTGTCCAAGTCGAAGCCCTCGAGCGGCGGATCCTCCGGCGGTTCGTCCGGCGGCAGCGGCGGCTACATCGTGACCACCGGCAAGCTGACCATCCGCAGCAAGCCGAACAAGAGCAGCTCCGCGAAGGGCTACATCGGCTCGGGCAAGAAGGCCACCTACCTGGGCTCCAGCAAGAAGGACAGCCGCGGCGTGCGCTGGTACAAGATCAGCTACAAGGGCGTCACCGGCTGGATCTCCTCGAAGTACTCCTACAGGAGCTGAGCAGGCGCACGAAAGGAAGGGCAGTCCCAAACGGGACTGCCCTTCGGCGTGTCGAAAAAGTCTTTTCGACACTTGCGCAGGAAATCTGCGGATTTCCCGCGCGAAGGTTGGAAACCCAGAGGGTTTCCAAGTCTGCCCTTGCAAAACCAAATCCGACGTACACGCCGCCGGATTTGATTGAACAGGCTCGACATCGTGCGGTTTTTGCAGTCTGAGGGCAGTTCCAAACGGGACTGCCCTTCGTTCGTCTCCCGGGAAACCCGGACGCCTCTAGGTACTGTGGGAGGCCTCCGCAGGCAGGGAGGAGAGCATGTTGATCCACTCGCCGCAGGCGGCGGCGTGGATCAGCTTCAGCTTGCCGGAGTCGGGCGCGGCGATGGCGGCGTCCAGCCGGTCCAGCTCCGACTGCACCGCGCTGCGCAGGCGCTCCACGATCTCGCCCCCGCCGGAGACGGCCTCCAGCGCGTCGCGGGCACGGGCCCCCTGGCTGCGGTAGACCTCCAGCAGCGCGACCACGGAGTCCGCGCTGGCGTCGCCGGCCTCCAGCGCGGCGGACAGGCTGCCCGTCTCCGCCGCCTGGGCGTGCAGGAAGCCCACCGCGTCGGACACCGCCGCGATCTCGCTCGCCGGGCCGTTCAGCCGCAGCGTGAGCCCGTCAGCGCCGCGCCGGAGCGCGTCCCCGGGCGCGGAACCGGCCGCGACGGCCTCCCGCACCACGGCGAAGCGCCCGTCCTCGCCCAGCAGCATGCCCGCGCCGCCGGAGGCCGCGCAGTTGGCCGCCGCCACGCGGGCCTGGGTCAGGTCGTCGCAGAGTTCATCGCAGATGAAGGCCGCCTCCAGCCCCTCCATGCGCAGCTCCGCCTGCCCCGGCGCGCTGGCCGCCGCGGCGTCGCCGGGCGCGGGCCCGGGCGCGGCCGAGAGCGAAATCAGGTACACGCAGAGCATGGTCAGCGCCAACGCCAGCGCCAGGGCCGGAGCGGTGGGCCTGCTCCTGGGCACGCGAACGGTCTTCAGCTTCAAACGAACACCCCCCGGGGATTAGCGTATGTCCCGGGGGGCGTCGGTATGCAGTATATCCAGGCAGCGCAGGCGGTCGGCTTCCAGCTGAGCGCGGAGCTCCTCCGGGCCGGGGAAGCGCCGCTCGGGGCGGAGGTATTCGACCGTCTCGACCGCCGCGCGCCTGCCGTAGAGCTCGCCGTCGAAGCCGAATATGTGGGCCTCGAAGCTGCGCCCGCCGCCGGGGAGCGTGGGGTGAGCGCCGATGTTGAGCATGCAGGGGAGGCTTTGGCTCTGGCCCTCGGGCAGGAACCAGGCGGCGTAGACGCCGTCTGGGCCGTCGCCGGAGATGCGCGACGGTTGAATGTTGGCGGTGGGGAAGCCCAGGGCATGCCCCAGGCGGCGGCCGTGGATGATGAGTCCTTCGATTCGCATGGTGTGATCTTCCTCCGGAAGTGGGTGTTGCGCCGCGCGCACGGCTCCGGCACTCGCAGAGCGCAGCGCTTCCAGCGCGGCAGCAGAAGGGAGATTCTTAAGGACCTCAGGTCCTTAAGCAGGAATTCTTAAGGGACAGAGTCCCTTAAGCAGGTCTGGGCGGAGCCCAGCGTAGCCCCTGGAGGCTGCGCATAGCAGTCTGTTGCGGTTCGAGGCACAAAGCTGCGCCCCCTGCGGCCCGCGGTATTTTGCCAAAGCTCCGGCAATGCGCACAAACGTTTCATCGCCTCCATACCGCGGGCCGCCGCGGCGCGGAGTTGAATTGGCAAGCCAGGAGGCTTGCCAATTCAAGGCAGCCGCTACTAACTCTATAATAGCGCTGCGCTTGCACGCTGGCGCTGGGCCATAACAGAATTCGATTCGTTAGTGCGCCTGCCCGGCGCGGGGGCAAGGGTGCCCTGCCGGGCACGTGGACGCCTCACGGCGTGGGTTTCGGAATCCCCACTGGGGATTCCGGTCAGCAACGGCCCTGCGGGCCGTTGCTGCTGCCTCACGGCAGGGGCCCCTCCCGGGGGGCCAAGAGGGAATGGGGGACGTCAAGCGTCCCCCGTTTCCCCCTTGGATTCCCTCCTCCCTCTCCTGACCAGGCAAGGTTGGAAACCCTTTGGGTTTCCAAGTCTGCCCTTTGGGCAGACCGCACCGGCTCAAATCGAAGATTTGAGGCGGCGCGCCTGCAGGCCCTGGACCCGGGGTTGGCTGAGTTCCTATTGCCGAGGTTTCGTTATCGGGCCGACAATACCGGCCCTCTGGAACCTTTGGTTTTTGGGAACGGGAGTTACCGGGGATAGTTCGCATCGTGAAGCTTCCGTTGCGCCGCGGTTACGCGCCCGCGGCGGCCGCGGGGCTGCGGGCTGAGGCCCGCAGCGTTGGGGGACGCGGGGGAAGATGCGATATTCGCTCTCCGTTACTGCTCTCGCTGGCAAACCCCGAATTAACGCATTGATTCTTTTCCGCTAAACGCAAATTCGAATCGCTCAGTATATTGGAATTTCGCTTTCGTGTTTCATTGATTCCTCAACTAACCTTCCATAAGCGCCCATTGTAAATGCAATGTCACTGCTGCGAATCGAAATTTGCCGCCTTTATTCATCTGCGGCATTCTCTGGTTCCTCCATGAATCCTGATTTGGCGGAACGGTATTTCGTATTCGCTGCGTTTTAGAGAGTTAGTGGCGGCTGCCTTGAATTGGGAAGCCGGAAGGCTTCCCAATTCAACTCCGCGCCGCGGCGGCCCGCGGTATGGTTACGGCGAGACGGTGATGCGCATTATCAAAGCATTGGCTGAATACCGCGGGCCGCAGGGAAGCGCTGCCTCCAGCCGCAAACCGCAACCACCTACTGAGCGCAGCCTCAGGGGCTACGCTGGGCGCTGCCCAGACCTGCCAAAGGACCTGAGGTCCTTTGGAATCTCCCTTCTGCTGCCGCGCTTTGGACCAGCGCTTCTACAGAAACGCAACGCAGGACTTTTGAGCCTCGGATCTATGGGCTCAAAAGTCCGTCTCTCCTTCCGCGACAGCAGGTGAAAGGCGGCACTGCCGCCCTGGGCGCTGCCCAGACCTGCCAAAGGACCTGAGGTCCTTTGGAATCTCCCTTCTGCTGCCGCGCCTTGTCACGACGTTGCTTTTCGCAACCGCATCGCCAGCGCGCTATACCTTCTTCGGATATGGTTATTATCCGTCATCCGGCGCACGCAGTCCTCCCTGCCGACGATCACGACCAGCCTCCTGGCCCTCGTCACCGCCGTGTACAGCAGGTTCCTCGTCATCAGCATCGGCGGGCCCGAGAGCAGCGGCAGCACCACCGCGTCGAACTCGCTGCCCTGGCTCTTATGCACGCTGATGCAATAGCTGAGCTCCAACTCGTCCAGCGAGTTGTCGTCGTACTCCGCCCTTCTCCCGTCGTCGAACTCCACCGTCAGCGTGCGGTCCGCCCGGTCCAGCGCCGCAATGTAGCCGATATCGCCGTTGAACACGCCGCTGCCGTCCTCGCCGTCCCGCGTCCACTCCAGGTCGTAGTCGTTGCGAATCTGCATCACCTTATCGCCCAGGCGGAAGCGGCTCTCGCCGCGCGTCAGCTCGGGCTTATCCTGCGACGGCGGGTTCAGCGCGGATTGCAGCAGGCTGTTGAGCTGCAGCACCCCCAGCGCGCCCTTCTTCATCGGGGCCATCACCTGGATGCCCCGCAGGCGATCCACGCCCAGGTACTTAGGCAGGCGCTTCTCCACCAGCGCCACCACGCTCTCCGCGGCGGCCTGGGCGCTGTCCCTGCGCTCGAGAAAGAAGTCCGTGTCGCGGTTGCGGATCACGGGGTACTCGCCGCGGTTGATCCGGTGGGCGTTGACCACGATGGCGCTCTCCCGGCCCTGGCGGAAGATCTCCGTCAGCCGCACCACCGGCAGCGCCTCCGAGGCGATCAGGTCCCGCAGCACGTTGCCCGCGCCCACCGAGGGGAGCTGGTCCGCGTCGCCCACCAGCACCAGCTTCGCGCCGGGGCGCAGCGCCCGCAGCAGCGAGCGCAGCAGGAAGATGTCCACCATGGACATCTCGTCCACGATGATGGCGTCGGCGCGGACGGGGTTGTCCTCGTTGCGCTGGAAGTCGCCGTCCTCGCCGGAGTACTCCAGCAGGCGGTGGATGGTGCGCGCCGGGCGGCCCGTGGCCTCGGACATGCGCTTGGCGGCGCGGCCGGTGGGCGCGCAGAGCTCCACCGCGCCCCGGGATTCCAGTATGCGCAGTATGCAGTTGAGCGAGGTGGTCTTGCCGGTGCCGGGCCCGCCGGTGATGATGCTGATGCCCTCGCCCACGGCGCAGGCCACGGCGTCGCGCTGGAGTTCGCTCAGCGCCACGCCCTCGTCGGATTCGTACCCGGCGATCTCCCGCTCGATCTCGTCCGCTTCCACGGCGGTCCCCTTCGCCTGGCGCAGGCGCTCGAGCAGCAGCAGCGCCGCCTCGCGCTCGGCCTCGTGCAGGCGCGGCAGGTAGATGGCGAGCTGGCCGTCGATCTCCTCGGCGATCAGGCTGCGCTCGATCACGAGCTCCTTCAGCGTGTGGACGACCTGCTCCCCGTCCACGCCCAGCACTCGGGCGGCCTCGGCGGCGAGCTCCTCCGCCGGCAGGTAGCTGTGGCCCATGCGGTTCACGGCCTCGCCCAGCACGTAGCGCACGCCGCTGCGCAGGCGGTCGGGGGAATCGACGGAGAAGCCCATGCCCCGGGCGATGCGGTCGGCGGTCTGGAAGCCCACGCCGTCGATCTCGTCGGCCAGGCGGTAGGGGTTGCGCTTGAGCACGCGCTCGCTCTGGTCCCCGTAGGCGCGGTAGACCTTCATCGACATGGCCGGGGTCAGACCCGCGCCCTGGAGGAACATCAGCGCCACGCGGGTCTCGTTCTGCTCGGCGAAGCTCTCTGCAATCATCCGCGCGCGCTTGGGGCCGATGCCGGACACCTCGGTGAGCC
>CANQGC010000009.1 GCA_947600345.1 uncultured Clostridia bacterium | reverse complement strand
CGCCTTCCTGGCGGGCGTGCAGGAGAAGCGGCGCGGCGCGGGCCTGACCGCCGGCGCCGATTTGCAGGCGGCGGGCGACGCGGCGGACACCGAGGTGCGCGACAGCGAGCTGGCGCGCCCGAAGCTGTTCGTGTTCAACATTCTGCTGACCGTGGGCGTGATCGCCATGCTGATCTGGGGCGCGTTCCCGGACTACGTGCCCTTCATGCTGGGCCTGGCCATCGGCCTGTTCGTGAACTACGGCTTCACCGCCAACGCCCACAAGAAGATCATCAACTCCCACGCCGGCCCGGCCCTGATGATGTGCTCCACGCTGATGGGCGCGGCCATACTGATGGGCATCCTGGTCAAGGACGTGGAGGGGACCGCGAGCGTCGTGACCTGCATGGCCGACCTGATCAAGATGGTGCTGCCCAACTTCCTGGGCCGCCACCTGCCCATCGTCATCGGCATCCTGAGCGTGCCGCTGGCGCTGGCCTTCGATACCGACAGCTACTTCTACGGCATGCTGCCGGTCATGATCGGCATCGGCGAGGGCTTCGGCATCAACGCGATCCACGTGGCCATCGCCATGGTCGTCTGCCGCAACTGCGCGACCTTCATCAGCCCGATGGTTCCGGCTACGCTGCTGGGCGTCGGCCTCGCGGACGTGGACATCAAGGACCACATCAAGGCGAGCTTCGGCTACGTCTGGGGCTTCTCCATACTGTGCATGATCTTCGCGATCATCGTGGGCATCATGGTATTCTAACCGGCGGAGCGCGGCAGCCCCTCGCTGCCGCGCCGCTTTCCTCCGCGCCCTGCGCGCGGAAAGCACGAACTCTGCCCCCAGCGACTCGCGGGGCAGAGTTTTTTTTGCCGCCTCGAGGCGCGCCGCGCTCCCTCGCAGGCACTAGAAAACCTGCCCGCAAGCCGCGGGCAGGTCGCTTCACCGCGCCGCCATCCGATGCGCGGGGACGCCTCAGCCCTTCGCGCCCTGCGCGAAGGCGAGCGTCTGCCGAAGCGCGGCCTCCCGGTCCACGCCCGCCAGGCGCAGCTTGTGGGCGTAGCGCAGCGCCTCCCCCATCTCCACGCCGGGCTTCATGCCCGCGGCGATCAGGTCCGCGCCGGTGACGCAGGGCTTCGCCATCAGGTCGTAGAACTCCGCCAGGCGCTGGCGCAGCAGCGCCTCGGTCGCCGCGTAGGGGAAGTTCCGGCCCTGGCCCGTGCGGTCGGCCCTGGCCAGCAGCAGCAGGTCCTCCGGGCAGACGGATTCGTCGAACAGCCTGGCGAAGGCCTTGCGGCTGGAATCCTGCTCCGCCATCAGGTTGGGCCGCATGTGCAGGCGCACCATGTTCTCCACGTAGCGGATGAGCTTTCCCTCGTTGGTGAGCCGCTCCAGAAAGCGCACCGCCAGCGGCGCGCCCGCCAGCTCGTGGCCGATGGAGCGGATGCGGCCGTCGATCTCCCGCGTGGTCTCAACCTTGCCGAAGTCGTGGGCCAGCGCCGCGAGCATGAAGCCCTGGGGATTCTTCGCCCGGTCCCGCAGGCCCGCCGCCGCGTCCAGCGCCATCATCGTGTGGTTCCAGACGTCGCCCTCGGGGTGATGGCCCGGGTCCTGCGCCACGCCGATCAGCGCCTCGACCTCCGGGAACCAGTCCCTCAGCTGGCCGACCTCCCGCAGCACCCGGAAGAACACCGACGGCCGCTCCGCCTTCAGAAGCGCCTTGTTGAGCTCGCCCAGGATCCGCTCCCGGCTCAGCGCGGTGAGGTCCATCGCGCGCATCAGCGCCCGCGTCTCCGCCACCACCTCGAAGCCGAAGCGCGCGGCGAACTGCGCGCCGCGCAGCACCCGCAGCGGGTCCTCGCCGAAGGTATCGCCGCTGACGTGGCGCAGCACGCCGTCGCGCAGGTCCGCCAGGCCGCCGAAGTGATCCACGAGCTCGCCGGTCAGCACGTCGCGCATCATGGCGTTGACGGTGAAGTCCCGCCGCACCGCCGCGCCGCGGGTGCCGATGAAGGGATCCACGTCCACCTCGAAATCCTTGTGGCCGCGCCCGGTGGCGTGCTCGCGCCGGGGCATGGCGATGTCCAGCCCGCAGCCCTTGAGCCCGTAGACGCCGAAGCTCGCGCCCATGGTGAGGCGCTTGCCCAGGCCGTCCAGTATGGAGGCGAGGGCCTCCGGCGCGAGGCCGTGGACTTCGATGTCCAGGTCGTCGCTCTCGATGCCCATCAGCGCGTCGCGCACGCAGCCGCCCACGAAGAAGGTTTGGCCGCCTGCGGCGCGGACCGCCTGGGCGATCTTTTGGGCTGTTTCTCTGTCTTGCGTTGGCATGGGATGCTCCTTTTTTGGCGGGCGGGGGCCCGCCGGCCCACATTAGGTTTGGTTTTGGTGATGCGCTCCGGGGGGAGCGCGAGGCTTTTGGCGCCTCACGGCGCATGCCGCCTTTCAGGCGGCATGGGGTGCGCCTGCGGGCGCATGCCGCTTTTTAAGCGGCATGGGGGTCGGAATCCCCACTGGGGATTCCGGTCAGCAACGGCCCTGCGGGCCGTCGCTGGTGAGGGCCGCCTCACGGCGGCAGGGGTGCCCTGCCGGGCACGCGGACGCCTCACGGCGTGGGTTTCGGAATCCCCACTGGGGATTCCGGGCAGCGGCGGCCCTGCGGGCCGTCGCTGCTGCCTCACGGCAGGGGCCCCTCCCGGGGGGCCAAGGAGAGATGGGGGACGTCAAGCGTCCCCCGTTCCCTCCTTGGATTCTCCCCTCCCTCTCCTGACCAGGGCTGCAGCCCTGGACCCGGGGCTGGCGATAGTACTTCTTGCGATTACTTCGGTTATCGGGCCGACAATACCGGCCCTCTGTAGCCCTTGGTTTTTGAGCTACGGGGGTACGGGGGACAGGGGTTACGCCTCAGCTGCGCTTCGGCAGGGCTGCGCCCTGGAACTTGCTGGTTAGTTGGGGTGGGCAGCGGTGGATTACCTCGGCTTCGCCTCGGCGGGGCTGCGCCCCGGGCCTTGCTGGTTGGTTTGGGGGCTTGTTTCAGTCTTCGAAGTTAAGCGTGATTTGCATTCCATCCTCGCCACAGGTGGCTTCGGGGTAGTGTCGCTGGGCGTTGGAGAGGTAGTCCTGGGGGTTCTCGATGCGCTGGGAGTAGTGGGTCAGCCAGAGGCGGTGGGCGTTGGCTTTTTGGGCGAGGGCGGCGGCTTGGGCGAAGGTCATGTGGCCGTAGTCGCTGGCGAGGTTGGCCTGGGAGTCCTCGCCATAGGTGGCTTCGCAGAGGAAGAGGTCGGCGTCGCGGGCGGCGGATTCCAGGCCGTCGCAGGCGGCGGTGTCGCCGCTGACGGCGAATTTGAGGCCGCGCCGGGACTCGCCGAGGACCTGGTTGGGTTCGATGGTGCTGCCGCCGCACTGGACGGCCTCGCCGGCCTGGAGCTTGCTCCAGAGCCGGATGGGCACGCCCAGCGCCTTCGCGCGCTCGGGCCGGAACCTGCCCGCGCGGCCCAGCTCGAAGGCGTAGGCCCAGCTCGGGCAGCGATGCTTGGTAGGGTAAGGGGTGAGCCGCGCCAGCTCGGGCCAGGCGGGGTGCAGCAGGTTCAGGGGGATGCCCTCGCCCTCGGGAATCTCCACCAGCCGCATTTCGTAGGGCTGGCCGCCGGCGAGGGCCACGATAGGCATGAGCACATCGCGCAGGCCCTTGGGGCCGGCGAAGTAGAGGGGCTCGGTGCGACCCTGCACGCCGAGGCTCTGGAGGAGTCCGGGCAGGCCGAAGATGTGGTCGCCGTGGAAGTGGGTGAGCGCGACGAGGTCGGTCTTCATGAGGCTGACGCCTGCGCGCCGCGCGGCGACCTGGGTGCCCTCGCCGCAGTCGAAGAGGATCGAGCGCCCGGCGCAGCTGAGGAGGGCGGAGGCCAAGGCGCGGTCGGGCAGCGGCGTCATCGCAGCGGTGCCGAGAAGGGTGATGGTGAGCATAGGCTTCGCCTCCTGATCGGAACGAAACGTCGCAATCCGCACGCGGCAGCAGAAGGGAGAATCCAAGGAACCTCAGGTTCCTTGGCAGGTCTGGGCAGCGCCCAGCGTAGCCCCTGAGGCTGCGCCTGGCAGGCGGCTGCGGCTTGCGGTGCAAGGCAACGCCCCAGCGCGGCATCAGAAGGGAGAATCCAAGGAACCTCAGGTTCCTTGGCAGGTCTGGGCAGCGCCCAGCGTAGCCCCATAGGTTGCGCCCAGTAGGCGGCTGGAGTTTGCGAGCAGAGGCCGCGCTCCCAAGCGGCCCGCGGTATCAAAAGAAAGTTACGGCAATACGTACTCAGGCTCCATCGCCTCCAATCCGCGGGCCGCCGCGGCGCGGAGTTGAATTGGCAAGCCTTCCGGCTTGCCAATTCAAGGCAGCCGCCACTAACTCTCATCCCCACGCGGCGGATGCACGCCACCGCCCCGCCAAACGTGAATTTGAATCGCTCAGTATATTGGAATTTCGCTTTCGTGTTTCATTGATTCCTCAACTAACCTTCCATAAGCACCCATTGTAAATGCAATATCACTGCTGCGAATCGACAATAGTTTCATCCCAATTCCAATTTTCAGAAACTTCATCATGTCTTCTGTCAGCGCGATTCTTCCATCTTCTGTAATACTTACCCAAGTATAGGAACGCCCTTTATACTTGATGAAATCACCTTGCTTTGAAGTATATTCTCTCAATTCTGGTGTCTCGGTGATGATATGTCCGAGTTTGGATGGTTCAAGCAATCCTTTCCGTGTAACGCAAAACCCGCCTGTGCTTTTGCTACCCGAAAACAGATAAACCTTCCCTTCTGCTGCGATATTATACTCTTGAATCGCCTGAGGTGGAAATTGCAGCACGCCATCACTCCGAATCAATGATTTTCCGAATATAAATTTGCCACCTTTATTCATCTGAGGCATTATTTGATTCCTCCATAAACTTCGATTTGGCGGGTGATCGCAGCGTTGCCCAAGCACCGCGCTTCGCGCGGTGCGAGTTAGTGCGGCTGTTTTGGCCGGGGTCAGAATCCCCACTGGGGATTTCTGACCCCGGCCAAAAAATCGCCGCTGCGGCCCGCGGTATGGAGGCGGCGGAGCCTTTGTTCGCATTGCCCGACTTGACTTCGCACCGCGGGCCGCGACTGGGCTCCGCCCAGACCTGCTTAAGGGGCTTTGCCCCTTAAGAATCTCCACCAAGGAACCTGAGGTTCCTTGGATTCTCCCTTCTGGGGGCCGATTTGCTTTCGGCCTCAGTTCGCCTTCAGGTGGCACTGGAAGTTCCAGGTATCCCGGCACATGTCGTCGATGTCCTTCTCCGCGTGCCAGTGCAGCAATTCCTCCGCCAATCCGGGATCGGCGTAACAGGTCGCGATATCGCCCGGCCGTCTCGGCGCGATCCTATAGGCGACCTTCTTTCCGCTCGCCTTCTCAAACGCGTGCACGATCTCCAGCACGCTCGTGCCCTTGCCCGTGCCCAGGTTGATCGCCCGGCAGCCCGTTCTGCCCTCCAGGAACTTCAGCGCCGCCAGGTGGCCCTTCGCCAGATCCACCACGTGGATATAGTCCCGCACGCCCGTGCCGTCCGGCGTGGGATAGTCGTCGCCGAACACGCTCAACTCCTTCAGCTGACCCGCCGCCACCTTCGCCACGTAGGGCAGCAAGTTATTCGGGATGCCGTTCGGGTCCTCGCCGATCAGCCCGGATTCGTGGGCGCCGATGGGGTTGAAGTAGCGCAGCTTGCACACGCCCCAGCTCTCGTCCGCCTTGCAGATGTCGTCGAGCATCTGCTCGATCATCACCTTGGTGTAGCCGTAGGGGTTCGTGGCGGAGGTGGGATAGTCCTCCCGGAACGGCGCCTCGTTGTTCATGCCGTAGACCGTGGCCGACGACGAGAACACGAACTTCTTCACTCCGAACTTCTGCATCGTCTCCGCCAGCACGATGAAGCCGTAGAGGTTATTGTCGTAGTACATCAGCGGCTTGGCCACCGACTCGCCCACGGCCTTATGCCCGGCGAAGTGGATCACCGCGTCGAAGCTCTCCCTGGAGAACATGTCCTCCATGGCCGCGCGGTCGCGGATGTCGATTTCGTAGAAGTGGAAGTCCTTGCCCGTGATCTCTCGAATGGCGTCCAGCGCCTGGGGCTTGGCGTTGTTCATGTTGTCCGCGATGACGATCTCATAGCCCGCGTTCAAGAGCTCCACGCAGGTGTGGCTGCCGATGTACCCCGCGCCTCCGGTGACCAGTATGCTCATAGTTTCCCCTCGCCTTTCTTGTTTCCATATTTGATTTCATTATACCGCAGTTTCTCTCGGCTTGCAAGATTCAGATGATTTCGTAGCTCAGCATCTCGTACTTGAGATTCGTGCCCTCGTCGATCTCCTCGGGCAGCAGCGCCCGGGCGACCTGCAACAGCTCCTCCTCCGCGGCGTCGGTTCTGCGCAGGAAGGCGTAATCGCCGTCGATGCGCTCCACGATGTAGTACTGAACATCCATATTCCCTCACCTCCGCCCGCATTATACCACATCGGCGCCGGGATTGCCATCCGCGATCGAAGAAAAGCGCGCCGGTTCCGGGATTTCTTTGGTTGACAGGAGGGGAAAGCAGTGTATAATGAAAACCATAGAATATGAAGACAAAATCCTGTGAAGAAGGGAATGGAAGCTCATGAAGCGCGGAAAGAGGATCCTTTCGTACCTGCTGGCGACGGCCCTTGCCGCGTCGATCGCGCCCCTGGCGGCGGCCGCGCCGGAGGAGGCGCGCATGGACGGCGTGGCCAAGGCGCCCAACGTGACATCGGAGATGTGCGCCGCGGAGTTCTGGCAGCAGAAGGAGAGCTGCTCCGACGAGGTGCTGCTGACGCAGGACGAGATCGCGGCGTTCAACCGCAGCCTATTTGCGGTCGAGGGGACGCACACCAACGACCTGTCCGCGTTCGAGGGGACGTTCGACGGCGAGGCCATCGCCGAGCGCTGCGCTAGCTTCGAGTCCCCCGAGGGGCTGTATCTGAACGGCGCGCCGGTGCCCGAGAGCTACTATGAGGCCATTCGCGAGAACATACGAAGCGCGCCGGTGGCGAGGGAGATGCCCTACCGCTTCGGCTTCGCCGTCAACCGGACGGCCATGAAGGAGTATCCGTACGAGGACTACCTTTCGGAAAAGCCCGCCGACCCGGAGTGGGACGAGCTCACCGGCACCGGCATACTGGTCAACGAGCCGCTCGTACTGCTGTTCCCCTCCGCCGACGGGAAGTTCACGCTGGTCTACAGCCAGTGCTACTTCGGCTGGGCGCCCTCGGAGGACATCGCCGTTTGCGAAAGCAAGGCGGAGTGGGAGAGCTGCTTAAGGCAACACCGCACAAATAAGGTGGTCGGCAGGCGAATGAATTTTTCGTCAGATGCAAGTGCAGATTCCGAAGGCTTACTGGAGGTAAGTCGAGGAATTTGCACGCAGCAGATGGCGGAAAAGGCATCGCCTGACGTGCCGCCGTTTTGTGCGGTGGTGCCTTAAACCCCGAGGACTTCCTCGTCGTGACGGGCGAAAAGCTCTATCTCGAGCCGAGCGCGGACCCGGATTTGGATGAGAAGCTGCTGACGATGGACACGGTCCTGCCGCTGGCTCCGGAAACCGGCGAAAGCGTGGCGTACCGGCTGCCGTGGTACAACTACGTGGTAAAGCTGCCCGCCCGCGACGCGAAGGGCCGGTTTTACCAGAAGGACGCGCTCCCCGCCGGAGCGATACTGATCCTGCCCGGCCACGAGATGCTCTACCTCGGCGAGGAGGGCGGGCTCTACTACGTGATCAACGACGCGAGCACGTTCGTGCCGCACGACGCGCCGGAGCAGAAGCTCTCGCCCAGGGGCATCATCATCAACGACCTATCCGCCCGCAGAGAGGATGGAAACACATGGCTCGAGAACTTAAGTCACGCGGTCGTTCTGAGGTGACCGCCGGGGGAGGCGCGCAGGGGGAATCCGGGCGAGCGCGGTTTCGCCTGGCGGAGGCGCGCGACCTGGACGCCATATCGGCGATCTACGGCGCGATTCACGACGCCGAGGAGGCCGGGCGGATGACCATCGGCTGGCAGCGCGCGGTCTATCCCACGCGGGGGACGGCCGAGGCCGCTATCCGCGCGGGCGACATGTACGTGGCCGAGTGGGACGGCAGGATCGTCGCCGCGGCGCGCATCAACCGCGAGCAGGTGCCCGAGTACGCGAACGCCGCCTGGAGCGTGGACGCGCCGGAGGACCGGGTACTGGTGCTGCACACGCTGGTGGTCGCGCCGGACTTCGCGGGCCGGGGCGCCGGCAGCGCCTTTGTGGGCTTCTACGAGGAAGCGGCCCGCGCGCTGGGCTGCCCCCACCTGCGCATGGACACCAACGAGAGAAACGCCGCCGCGCGCGCACTCTACCGCAAGCTCGGCTACCGGGAGGCGGACATCGTGGACTGCTGCTTCAACGGCATCCCCGGCGTGCGGCTGGTGTGCCTGGAGAAGAATCTGTGAGCGCGGACCGGACCCATCCTCTGCGCTCCCGGCAGCCCCGGCGATGGAATTCTCTGCCAGGAAAATCTCGAAGCCGCACGAATTGATTTTGGAAGCGAATTCCTATATAATAGTAGGTGAACGGTATTTCACAATGGGAAATGAACGGAGGCGACGCACTATGAAATCCATGCGCGGAATGTTGGCGCTGTTGCTCTGCGCGATACTCGCCATCAGCCCCTGTACGGCCGCGCTCTCCGAGGAGTTGCTCGAGGAGGGCGAATTTGCCGTCGAACTCGAGGAGGCGCCCGAGGGCGCGCCCATCGAGCTCGAAGCGGCGGAGCCCGGCGAGCCCGCGGCCGAAGCGGGCGGGCCCGCGGCGGAGGAATCCGAGGCAGGATCGAGCGAAGATTCCGGCCAGAATAGCACCCCCCCCCCAGAGCTAACTTTGGGCGATACCTCCGAGGAAGCCGATCCGACGCTCGATGCGCCCGAGCCCGGCGATGCGATCGAACTGCGCGTGAAGCTCGCGTCCTTCGCCATGGGCTTCGGCGAGAAGCGCAAAATCGAGGCATCCTTCTCCGACGGCAGCAGCTATCCCATCTCCTACGCCAGCAGCGCGCCGGAGATCGCCTCCGTCTCCGAGGACGGCACGGTGGCGGCGCAGAAGCTCCAGGGCACGGCGGAGATCGCGCTGACGAGCGAGTACGGCTCGGCGACGGTGTCCGTCTCCGTGGGAAGGAAGCCCACGGGCGTCAAGCTCAGCGCCGCCCGCAAGGTGATGGGCGCGCCGGACGGCGAATGGGAGGACCGCCTGCAGCTCGGAGCGCGCCTCTCCCCCGAGGACGCCTGCTCCAAGCTGAGCTTCTCCAGCAGCAACAAGGCCGTGGCGACCGTCGACGAAAACGGCGTGGTGACGGCCCACAAGAGGGGCAAGGCCACCATCACCGTCCAGACCTACAACAAGAAGAAGGCCAGCGTCAAGCTCACGGTGAAGCCCGCGCCCCAGAGCGTGGCGCTCAGCGGCTGCGCGCCGGAGCTCGGCCTGGGCGAGACCGGTTGGCTCTCCGCCGCCACCAGCTCCGGCAGCGCGGGCGGCTGCGCCTTCGAATCCAGCGACCCGGACGTGCTGACGGTCGACCCCGCCACCGGTGAGTTCCGCGCGGCATCCACCGGCAGCGCCACGCTTCGCGTCGAGACCTACAACGGCAAGGCCGCGAGCGTCGACGTCCGCGTCAAAAACGCCCCCGAATCGCTGACCCTCGGCCTGAGCGAGGCGACGCTGGGCGTGGGCGAGTACATGGACCTGCCCGCGGCCGATCCCGGCGAGGGCTGCGCGGGCGGCGTTCGCTTCACCTCCGGAAGCAGCCGCGCGGTGATCACCTCGGACGGAAGGATCAAAGCCAAGAAGACCGGCGACGTGACCATCACCGCCGAGACCTACAACGGCTGCGCCGCCGCGTTCCTGCTGCACGTGGTGAAGGCCCCCACCAAGCTGATCCTCAGCGCGCGCCACACCACGCTGGGCGTGGGCGAGGCGCTGCAGCTCAGCCACCGGTTCAAGCCCTCCGGCGCGGAATCCAAGCTGAGCTACGAGAGCAGCAAGCCCGACATCGCCAGCGTGAGCGAGGAGGGCGTCGTGACCGCCGCCGCCCCCGGAAGGGCCAAGATCAGCGCAAAGACCTACAACAAGAAGGGCAGCTCCGTCACGTTCACCGTGGTTCCGGAGCCCGCATCCATCTCCCTGCCCCCGGAGCTCGCGCTCGGCCAGGGCGAGAAGTACGCGCTTCAGCCCGCACTCAGCCCCGAAGGCAGCGGCGGCGGCATCTACTACTCGGTGGACGACCCCGGCGTCGCCACGATTGACGAGCTCACCGGCGAAATCACCGCCGTGGCGGCGGGCGAAACCGTCGCGCGGGCGCGGCTCTACAACGGGCTCAGCGCCGAGTGCAGGCTGGCCGTCCGAAGCGCGCCCACGGGCATCTCGCTGCAGGACGCGAACTTCATCCTGTCCGTCAAGGACACCTACCAGCTCCAGCCGCCGGTGCTGGAGGGCGAAGCCGCCGCCAGCGGCAACATCACCTACAAGAGCTCCAGCAAGTGCGTCAATGTCAGCCAGACCGGCCTGATCACCGCCGTCAAGACCGGCAAGGCCACGATCACCGTCAGCACCTACAACAAGAAGAAGGCCACGCTCAAGGTGACCGTCAAGAGCGCTCCGAAGAAGATCGCCTTCGCCGAGGACAGCCGCCGGCTGTTCATCGACCACGAATTCACCCCCGAGGTGAGCCTCTCCAACAAGGCCGTCCCCCACTACAGCCTGAGCAGCTCCGATCCCTCCGTCGCCGCCATCATGGAGGACGGCAGGAGCGTGCGGGGCGTATCGGGCGGCACAGTGACCATCACGGCCACCTCCTTCAACGGAAAGACCGACACCATGCAGGTGTGGGTGCCCTTCCTGCCCGAGCGCGTGGGCCTCGACCCCGCCAGCCCCGAGCTGGGCGCGGGCGACAGCACCACGCTGCGCGCGGTGATCCCCGAGGGCCAGGGCGCGGAGCTGCACTACGAGAGCAGCGATGAATCCATCGCCAGCGTGGAGGTCGTGGACAACGAGACCATCACCGTGATCGCCCACAGCGCGGGCGAGGCGGACATCACCGTGCGCAGCCAGAACGGCAAGGAGGGCACGGCGCGGCTGACCGTGTTCCAGGCCCCCACGGCCCTGTGCCTGACCCCCAGCCGCGCCGGGCGCAGCCTGGACGAGAAGCAGCTGCAGCTGCGCTGGAGCTTCGGCGGCGCGGGCGAAGGCGGCCGCGTGGCGTTCAGCAGCGGCGACGAGAGCATCGCCACGGTGGACGCCAGCGGCCTCGTGACCTTCCACAGCGCCGGTTCGGTGCGCATCACCGCGAAGAGCTACAACGGCCACGCGGCAAACTGCGCGCTCACCATCGGCAGCACCCCGACGCGCATGTTCTTCGAGCAGGCGGAGTATGCCGTCGCCCTGGGCGACACGGTGCAGCTGCCCGCGAGCTTCGAGGGCGGCTGCGAGAGCTACGCGCTCAGCGCCGCGGACGGCGCCATACTCTCGACCTCCGGCGACACGGTGACCGCGCTGACGATCGGCGCCACGGAGGTGACCGCGGTCAGCCGCAGCGGACTGCGTGCCAACTGCGCGGTGCGCGTGGTGGAAGCGCCCACCGGCCTGGAGCTGGAGCCCGCCTCCGCGGAGCTCATCGCCTTCGTGGGCCAGTCGCTGCAGCTGAGCGCCCGTGTGCTGCCCGACGGCGTGGGCAGCGTGCGCTACTTCAGCACCGATCCCCACGTGGCCACCGTGGACAGCGCCACCGGCCTGGTGCTCCCGCTGAGCTCCGGCGACGCGGTGATCCGCGCGGTCACCTACGACGGCACGCAGAGCGCCGAGTGCCGCGTGCACGTAAAGCTTCCGCTGGAGGGCATGAAGATCGGCATCGACCCGGGCCACCAGGCCAGGGGCAACCTGGGCAAGGAGCGCAAATCCCCGAACAGCAAGGCCACGAAGAATAAGTGCGCCTACTCCAGCGCCGGCGTCGCCCACGTATCGGAGCACAAGATCAACCTCCAGGTGAGCCTGAAGCTGCGCGATGCGCTCGAGCGCATGGGCGCGGAGGTCTACATGACCCGCGAGACGGCGAACGTGAACATCTCCAACAAGCAGCGGGCGATCATGATGAACAACTACCACGTGGATCTCGTGCTGCGAATCCACTGCAATTCCTGGACCGACGGCAGCGCCCACGGCTTCAGCGTCACCCGCCGCAAGACCTGCGCCTACAAGGACAAGGACGTGGACGCCAAGCAGGGCAGCGGCAAGACGCTGATGGCCAACGAAAAGAAGCTGGGCCAGTCGATCGTCAAGTACTACAAGAAGGAGACCGGCGCCAAGAACCGCGGACTGGGCACCAGCGACGAGTACACCATGAATAACTGGTCGAAGGTGCCGTGCCTGCTGATGGAGCTGGGCTTCATGACCCACCCCACGGAGGGCAGAAAGCTCGTCCAGGCCGCCTATCAGGAGAAGATGGTCCGGGGCCTGGTCAAGGGCATCTGCGACTACGCGGGCTCGCCCATCCCGGTGGAATGGTAACCCCGGCAATCCGCGCCAGCGAATTTACCGCAGCGAAAAGCCCCGGCACATCGTGCCGGGGCTTCTAGCTCGTCTCGCTTATTCGGAAACGTAGGGCATCAGGGCGATGATCCTCGCGCGCTTAATGGCGGTGGAGAGCTGGCGCTGATGCTTTGCGCAGGTGCCGGTCATGCGGCGGGGCAGGATCTTGCCGCGCTCGCTGGTGAAGCGGCGAAGGCGGGTGACATCCTTATAGTCGATGCACTGCACCTTCTCGACGCAGAACTGGCACACCTTCCGGCGCGGCTTGCGGCCGCGGGGACGACGTACGCGATCGCCTCTATCTTCGGACATTGTTCGTTCCTCCTTATCTGGATTCAAGAAGCGGGGACGATATCTCTCCCCGGTCAGAACGGAAGCTCATCGTCGTCGATATCCACCATGGGCCCGCTGACCGGCGCCTGGGGCCTGGGTGCGGGCGCGGGCGCAGCCGCGGGGGCATCGAAGCCGCCCTGGCGCGCGCCATCCTCCCGGGAGCCCAGGAACTCCACGTTGTCGGCGATGATCTCGGTGACGTAGCGCTTGGACCCATCCTGCGCATCATAGGAGCGGGTCTGGATGCTGCCCTCCACCGCGACCTTGCGGCCCTTGGACAGATAGCGGGTGCAGAGCTCCGCCGTCTGCCGCCAGCAAATGATCGGAAGAAAGTCCGCCTCGCGCACGCCCTGCTGATTGGTATAGCGGCGATTCACCGCCAGACGGAAGGAGCACTGGGCGATGCCGCTCGCGGTAGTGCGAGACTCGGGATCATTTGCCAGGTTACCGATGAGAATCACTTTGTTCATGGTAAATACCTCTGCCTTTGTTCGTCGTACTCGCCAAGCGCGAAGCTTGAATTACTCGGCTTCGGATTCGGGCTGCTCGTCGTCAGCGACGGGCTCAGCAACGACGGGGGCCTCCTCCGCGACGGGCGCGGGCGCGGGCGCGGCCACCGACTCAGCCTCGGCCTCAGCGGGCGCGGCCTCACGGGCAACGTAGGGGCGCAGGGGTTCGCGCTTCGCGGGAACCTCACCCTCGTAGCGGATGATCAGCGAACGCAGCACCTTGTCGTTGATCTGGAAGTTACGCTCCAGCTCCCTGGGCAGTTCAGCGGGGGCCTTGATGTACATCAGCACATAGTAGCCTTCCGTCTTGTAGTTGATGGCGTACGCCAGACGGCGCTTGCCCCACTCGTCTACGCGGTCGATTTCGCCGCCATTCTTCTTGACCAGCTCGGTAAAACGGGCGATCAGTTCGGCGCGCGCGCCGTCCTCCAGCGCGGCGTCAATGACGTACATGACTTCGTATTGATTCATGTGTTTTCACCTCCTTATGGACTCTGGCCACGGTCTATTCGCCGTGGCAAGGATGCGCCAATACTCAATTATACTGAAATTATGAGAATTTGCAAGGGAGGAAATGTGAAGTTTTTAAGATTTTATGACAGATGGGGGAGATTCTTAAGGACCACAGGTCCTTAAGCGGGTCTGGGCGGAGCCCAGCGCAGCAGCAGAGGTTGCGCCTCGCAGGCGGCTGCGGGTTGCGGTAAAAGGCCTCGCCCCCAGCGCGGCAGCAGAAGGGAGAATCCAAGGAACCTCAGGTTCCTTGGCAGGAATTCTTAAGGGACAGAGTCCCTTAAGCACGTCTGGGCAGCGCCCAGCGTAGCCCCTGAGGCCGCGCCTTGACAGGCGGCTGCGGGTTGCGGTGCAAGGCTGCACTCCCGGGCGGCCCGCGGTGTCAAATGAAGGCCAGGCATTATGTACCGAGGTTCCATCGCCTCCATACCGCGGGCCGCGGCGGCGCGCCTTTTATGAGGGGAAGCGCAAGCTTCCCCGATTTAAAAGTAGCCGCCACTAACTCTATGGGGCGCTGCGCTGGCACGCTAGCGCTGGGGCAGAACAGTATGCGCCTGGCCCGGCGCAGGAGGGCAAGGCAAGGGTGCCCTGCCGGGCACGTGGACGCCTCACGGCGTGGGTTTTGCGCCTCACGGCGATGCCGCCTTTCAGGCGGCATGGGGTTTGGGAATCCCCACTGGAGATTCCTTTCAGCGACGGCCTTGCAGGCCGCCGCTGTCCGCCTGCGGGCGGAGGCCCCTCCCGGGGGGCCAAGGAGAGATGGGGGACGTCAAGCGTCCCCCGTTCCCTCCTTGGATTCTCCCCTCCCTCTCCTGACCAGGGCTGCGGCCCTGGACCCGGGGTTGGCGGTAGTACTTCTTGCGATTACTTCGGTTATCGGGCCGACAATACCGGCCCTCTGTAGCCTTTGGTTTTTGGGTTACGGGGGAACCGGGGGACGAGGTTACGCCTTCGCTTCGTTCTCTCTCGTTGGCTCGTGCTATCCGCACGCCAAGGGCGGCCCCGTCGGGGCCGCCCTTTCATTTCCTTCGTACACCCTTACCGCTTACGCGATGCGCACGATCGAGATGGTGAACAGGTTCGTGCCGGCGGTCGGCTGGATTGCGGCGCTGCCGGCGACGCTGGTGGTGATCGTCAGCGTGCTGCCCTTCGTCGCCTTGACGATGGCCTGGGTGGTATTCTGGCTCGCAGTCGAGGCCGCGAAGGTCTGGGTCGTGGTCGCGATCGGCGAGCCGTTCAGCGCGACGCTCACGTTGCCCGCGTAGGTGGAGCCGCTCGGAATGTTCGACGACAGCGTCACCAGATACGTGCCCGGGCAGTTGATGGTGATGGTATCGCCCATCAGCGACAGCGCGCTGGAGAGCGTATTGACCAGCGTCAGCGGCACCAGGCCGTTCGCGGAGGGCGTGAACGAGCCGTTCGACGTGGCGATCAGCGCCGCGGGCTGGCAGCAGACGTTCGGCTTGCAGGGCTTGCATGCCGGGGGCACCAGCGGCGTGCTGGGCACGCTCGGCGCCGCGCCGGGCCAGCAGGGATTGCAGAACCAGGGGAAGCAGCAGCAGTTGTTGGACGACATATCCTCATCCTCCTCCTCTTCTTCGTCCTGTGAGTTCGTCGGGCAGCAGCAGGGGAAGTACCAGGGGAAGCAGTACTTCCCGCTGGGGATGGCCGGCTGCAGCGGCGTGCTGGGCACGCTGCCCGGGTCGCTGGACGAACCGGAGCCCGTCGTCGGGCAGCAGCAGCAACAGCAGTTGGGCGCGGCGGGCGCACTGGGCTGCGGCGCGCTGGGCGTCGGACAGGACACGGGGCAGCAGACGAAGCAGTTGCCGTTGGGCGCAGCCGGGGTCAGCGGCGTGCTGGGCACGGAGCTGCCGGAGCTGCTCCCGCTGCCGGCGACGGTGCCGCAGGGACCGTTATAGAACGGAAAGTTCTGGTAGTAGTTCATGTTCGTGGGCGGCAGGAAGCAATTGTAGGGAATGCCGCTTGCTGTGGGTACGGACGACAGGCAGCCGTAGCCGCGGTTGACCGTCGCATAGGTAGAGCCGGTGGAACCGGTGCAGGTACACTTTGCCACTTGGGATTCTCCTTTCTTTGGATGCGCCCCGCGCATCCGGGGTACGCAGCATCCTATGACGCTGAAGAATCCCGGGTGAAAGCTTTCGAGCGGCGCGCCCGCCCGGCGCGGCGGTTCGATGGCGGTTCTGTGGCGAATGGGCGCAAAAACTGTGACATCTGTCAATAATTGTATTGACATTGCGTAATCTACGTGATAAAGTTATTTCATAAGTTATCTTATTATGGGAGGGATTCGTCATGAGGAAGCGCGCCATTGCCCTGATACTGGCGCTGTGCATGATTGTTCCTGTGTTCGGCGGCGTCGCGGAGGAGCTGGCGGAGCCGTCTCTGGCGTCGCCAATCGCGCTCCAGGAGGAGCTGCTTCCCGCCGAAGAGGCCGGCGCGGATGTCCTCGCGGAGGAGGAGCTGCCTCCGGAGGAGGAAGCCGACGCGGACGCCCCCACGGACGAGGAGCTACCGCCCGCGGAGGAGGCCGATGCGGACGCCCCCGAGGATGCGGATCTGCCGCCCGCGGAGGACGCCGGTATGGATGTCCCGGAGGATGAGGAGCTGCCTCCGGAGGAGATCGCCGCGGAGGCGGTCGCGGCGGAGGAGCCCACAATCGAGGTGGGCTACGCCGGTGCGGACACCGACATCGACACCATCGCCTACGGCAGCGCCGAGCTTCCCTACGCCGGAGTCGCCTACATCTCCCGGGCCTCCTATGAGAGCCTGCCCGCGGACGCGCAGGCGGCCTACGACCGCATGGTCGACGACGTCAACGGCATGCTGGACGCGGGCGTGGCGCTCGAGAACGTCGTGTTCTCCGTGCGCGCGGACGGCACCGTGGCCTCCACCTTCTCCATGCCCATGCTGCGGTTCGGCGAGGAGGCGCTCGTGGAGGAATCCCTGATTGAGGCGCCCGCCGAAGAGGGCGCGCTTCCCTCCGAGGATGCGCCCGCCGCCGAGGAGCCCGCCATCGAGGCACCCGCCGAAGCGTACGCCGCGGAGGCGTTCGACGCCGATTCCGCCGCAGGGGAGGAGCCTCAGGGGATCATCGAATCGAACGTGGCGCTGGCCGAGCAGGTGTACGAGCCGATCCGGACCATTCCGGGCGGCGACCAGGGCGGCAAGACCGAGCGGATCGCGCTGGATCTGGACAGCTCCTTCGGCCTGACGCCGTTCGGCAAGCAGTTTGACCAGACCGAGGACTGGTTCTACAGCCAGCTCTCCGACGGCGGGAAGCTCTACTTCGACGCCGCCTACGACGCGATGGTCAAGGGCCAGCGCAACGGCTTCAAGCTCGCGGATATCCCCGAGTACGACGTCAGCGACGCGCTGGACGCCTTGTCCGCGCTGATCGACACCTACCCCACCGACATGGAGTGGATGAGCAAGGACACGTCCAAGTCCACCTTGTACATCGTGCCCTCGTACAACGCCGGAACGAAGCTGTACACCATCGAGGTGACGCTCACAATCTCCCAACACTACAGCGGCTCGCTGAACGCCCAGGCGCGCAGTGAGGTCCGGAAGGCGGTGAAAGACGCCCAGGACTACGCCAAGCGCTACACGCCCGACAACCCCTACTTCGGCATGGTGCAGTACTTCGACTACTGGATCTGCGCGCGCTGCTATTACAACAAAGAAATCAGCATATCTACGGATCAGTCGAGCGCGGACTACTACTACTGCCACACCTCCTACGGCGCGCTGCTCAAGGGCTTCGGCGTGTGCGAGAGCTACGCGCTGGCGATGGCGCGGCTGCTGGACGCGGCGGGCATTCCCAATCTGTACGTCACCAGCACCACCACGGCCGGCGGCCACGCCTGGAACTACGCGCAGATGCCCGACGGCAAGTACTACCTGCTGGATTCCACCTGGAACGACACCTTGAAAGACAGCACCGGCATGGGCAACACCGCCGGCCGATACCTGCTCTGCGCCGACGATTTGGGGCACAAGCCGGAGGGGCGCATCTTCAAGAACGAAAATGCGCACAGCTTCAACTATCCCTCCCGCAGCGACGCCGCCTACGATTCCCGCGCGAAGACCTTCACGCTGAACAAGCGCGCGCTGTTCCTGGCCAAGGGCAAGACCAGCACGCTGTCGCTGGGCTCCGGCAAGTGGTTCGCCGATGGCGCCAAGAAGACCTGGACCAGCAGCGACAAGAGCGTCGCCACCGTGTCCTCCAAGGGCAAGGTGACTGCCAAGAAGACCGGCACGGCGACCATCACGATGAGCGCCAACGGCCAGAGCGCCGAGTGCACCGTGTACGTCTACCAGACCGGCGGCATCAAGTTCCGGGACAACAACAAGACCAGCCGCACCGTCACCATCGATCTGGATGAGGGCGCGCAGGAATTCGTGCTGGACGTGGACATGAAGACCTCGGCCTCTACCGCCAGCGAACTGCTCAATCTGGGCGCGGTCGCCGAGCCCACGGCGAAGTCCTCCAAGCCGAGCGTCGCCTCCGCCATCGCCGCGGTCAACGGCAATACCGTCACCGTGACCGTTCAGCCCCTGAAGGCGGGCAAGAGCACGATCACGATTAAGTTCGCGGGCAAGAGCGCGAAGCTGACCGTGAAGGTCTGCCACATGATCCGGGACGATTGGTTCGCCCTCGAGTACGATTCGACCCCCTACACGGGCAAGGCACGCAAGCCCAAGGTCCTCCTGACGGACGCCGCGCCGAAGGGCGTGACGTACAAGGTCTCCTACTCAAACAACACGAACAAGAACGCGGAGGGCGAGACTGCCATCGCGAAGATCACCGGCACCGGCTACTACGGCTCCACCGTGGAGAAGCACTTCACCGTTACGGCTGGCGAGTTCTCCAAAGAGCCTGGCGTGCTTACTGAGGTATCGATCAAGCATAGTCCCGTGAGTGTGACCTATAACGGCAAGGAACAGCGTCCCAGCGTAACCGTTACGCGCATAAAGGATAAGAAGAAGCTCAAGGAGGGAAGGGACTACGAGATCCTGTACAATTACCTTGACGCCGCAAAGAACGAGCATACTAACAGAGATCTCCCCAAGTACGCCTTCACGTATACCCTCTGTCTGAAAGGCATTGGCAACTACGACACAGGCACTGTCCTTAAGCTGCCGAAAAGGCAATACACGATCGAGCCCTATCCCCTCTCGAAGCTGAAGCTCAGCCTGAAGACGCCGGTCGCCTACACCGGCTCCCCGGTGAGCTCCGCCGCCGACAGCCTGAACCTGCAGGTGAAGATCGGCAAGACGGCGCTGCCGGAGGGAGTGGACTACACCGTGCTCTACACCACGGACGCCGCGGGCCTGAACGAGATTCCCGCGCCCACCGAGCGGGGCATCTACTACGCCTGGATCAAGGTCAGGAGCATCAACATCTCCCATCCGGAGGACGTCAACAAGCGCAGCATCAAGTTCCAGATCAAGTGATTCGCCCGCACGCGGCGACGCGGCCGGAACCGCCCAACGGCGGCTCCGGCTTTTTCTTCGCTTTCGGCGACGCCGCCGCCCCGGACATTCATCCGGACACCGAGCTCTCCTCGCCGCCGGGTGGCAAAATTTTAGCATCGCGCCGACATTGTATTGACTTTACGGGCGCAAAATGGTAAAGTGATTTCAAAGTTACCATTATATGGGTAGAAGGAGGATTTATCATGAAAAGACGTGCGCTGGCGCTCCTGCTGGCATTGTGCATGATCGTCCCGACGCTGGCCTGTGCGCCGCTGGCCGCCGCCGAGGAGCTGACCGCGATTTCGGAATCGCTGGATGCACTTCAGGAGGCGCCCTCCGGGGAAGCCGGCGACATCGCCCTCTTTGAGGAAGAGCTGCCCCCGGCCATCGAAGCGGAGCCCACCGGCGATGCGCCCCTTCCCGGGGACGAGGCCTCCGGCGGGGACGAGCTGACGCCAGAGGAGGAGGTTCCCGCGGAGGAGCTTCCCGCCGAGGACGCCGCGCAGGCGCAGCCCGTCTACGCGGGCGGGTACACGGACGTCAATACCGACATCGACTCGATCGCCTACGGCAGCGCCGAGGTTCCCTACGCGGGCGTCGCGTACATCTCCCGCGCCTCCTACGAGAGCCTGGATGCCGACGCCCAGGCGGCCTACGACGACATGGCCGACCAGATCAACGGCCTGCTGGACGACGGCGTGGCGGTCGAGGACGTCGTGTTCTCCGTGCGCGCCGACGGCAGCGTGAGCGCCAACTTCAAGCTTCCGCTGCTCCGCTTCTGGGAGGAGGCGGAGGAAGTGCCGAGCGAAGCGCTCGCCGAGGTCGAAGTGCCCGCCGAAGCGTTCGCCGCGGTCGAAGCGCCCGCCGAAGAAGCGGCCGAGGCGCAGGGCGAGCCCGCCCCGGAGGAGGCCGCCGCCGCGCAGGATGAGGCGCAGGGCGACGAAGCCGAAGCGCCGCGGGAGATCATCGAGTCGAACGTGGAGCTCGCCGAACAGGTGCACGTTCCGATCGAGCGCATACCGGGCAAGCCCCAGGAGGAGGCGGATTCGTCCCTCGCGGGCGACCAATTCGGCCTGGAGTCCTTCGGCAAGCTGTTCACCGAGACCGAGGATTTCTTCTCCAGGCAGCTCTACTCTACCGGCAAGACACTCTTCGATTGCGGCTACAAGTCGATGGTTCAGGGCAATTACACCGGCTTCACCATCCGGGGCCTGTCCTCGCTCGCGGTCGTCGACATCACTTCTGCCTTCTCTGCCCTGCTCAATACCTACCCCGCGGAAACGGATTGGGTGGACAGGGGACCAAACTCCAGTATAGAGGATGAAATAACCTATACGGGCGGAGCGTACAACGTCTCCTTGTCGCTCCCGGTCTCCGAACACTACACCAACGGATTGGAGAAGCAGGCCCGCGCCGTGGTTCAGGATGTCGTCGATGCCGCCGCGCTGTTCGCGGAGCAGGAATTCCCCGACAATCCCGTTCTCGGCATGGCCCTGTACTTCGACATATGGGTCTGCGACCACTGCTACTACAACTCCGTCGGCACGTCCGAGGTCGCCTCGGTGCAGGCCAGCGCGGACTACTACTACTGCCACACCTCCTACGGCGCGCTGCTCAAGGGCTTCGGCGTGTGCGAGAGCTACGCGACGGCGATGGCGCGCCTGCTGAACGCCGCGGGCATCCCCAACCTGCTCGTCACCGGCGCCGTGCCGGGCGGCCCCCACGCCTGGAACTACGTGCGGATGCCCGACGGCCTGTACTACCTGCTGGACTCCACCTGGAACGACGACAAGAGCACGGGCGAGAGTAACTTCGGGTACTTCCTGGTGCCCAACGACGGCCAGCACCTCGCCCACGGCTGCCGCTTCGGCTCGGGCTACGCCTTCAACTTCCCCTCCCTCAACAACACCTTCTATGATCCCTACGCGACCACCGTCACGCTGAACGAGCGCGTGCTCTACCTGGCCAAGGGCAAGAGCGCCACGCTGTCGCTGGGCTCCGGCGACTGGAAGGTGGAAGGCGTCAAGAAGTCCTGGTCCAGCAGCAACAAGAGCGTCGCCACCGTGTCCTCCAAGGGCAAGGTGACCGCCAAGAAGCCCGGCACGGCGATCATCACGATGCGCGCCGGCAACTATACCGCCCAGTGCACCGTGTACGTCTACCAGTTCTCCAACATCAAGTTCCGAGACAACAAGAAGTCCTCCTACTCCGTCACCCTCGATCTGGACGAGGGCTACCAGACGTTCTTCCTGGACGTGGGCTTCAGCGCCAAGGAATGCACGGTGGCCGACCTCGTATCCCAGGGAGTGATCGCGGCCCCGACCGTGACGTCCTCCAACGAGAGCGTCGTCATCGCGGACGTCGCCGAGCCCAAGGGCAATACGCTCACGCTGGCCGTCGGGCTCAAGCGCGTGGGCAAGAGCACCATATCGGTGAAGATCGGGGGCAAGACCGCGAAGCTGACCGTCACCGTTCGCCGCATGCTGCGGAGCGATTGGTTCAATCTCGAATACAATTCGACGCCCTACACGGGCAAGGCGCTCAAGCCCAAGGTCTGGCTGACCAGCTCCGCCCCCGACGGTTTAACGTACAAGGTCTCCTACTCCAGGAATACGAATGCGGGCACCGCCACCGTGAAGATTACCGGCACTGGCAACTACGGTGGAACCGTATCGAAGGGCTTCAACATCGAGTACGCCAGCCTGAACGGCGCGAGCATCTCCATCTCCAAGAACAAGAAGACCTACAACGGAAAGGTGCAGCGTCCCAGCGTCACCCTCAAGCTGAACAAGAAGACGCTGAAGCAGGGAAAGGATTACAAGGTCCGCTACTGCTACACGGCCGCCGATGGGACGGGCTACTATACCTACGATCCCAAGAACGCCCACGTCTACACCGTGGTAATCGAGGCCATAGGCAACTACGATGGCCTCTACAGCGGGACGAACTCCCCCCTGCTCTACACCATCGAACGCTGTCCCGAGTCGAAGCTGAAAATCTCCATGAAGAAGTCGGTGAGCTACAACGGTTCGCGGGTGACCTCCTCCAGGCTGGGCTTCAAGGTGAAGATCGGCTCCACGACGCTGAAGGAGGGCGACGATTACGACGTGGTCTACTCATCGGACAGCAATGCACAAAACCTGATCCAGGCTCCCTACGCCAGGGGCACGTACTACGTCTGGGCGGCGATCTACGATGACAACATCATCACAAACGTCTCCGAGGGCAAGATCAGGATCAAGGGTTCCTCCTTCAAGATCAAGTAGCCCGAGTCCCCGGGCCGGGGCCGCCGCGCGGCGGAAGCATCCGCCGCGCGGAGCCCACGGAGGCGCTCACCGGGGCCTTCACCATCAAGAAGTGACGCCAGGCGCGGCGCGCGGATGAATTTGAAGCGCAAGCGACAGGGGGAGGATTTTTCCATGGCAAAGCGGATCATCTGCATGGGCATCTGTGCCGCGCTGCTCGCGAGCGGCGCGCTGGCGGAGGGCGGCGGAATCCAGATCATCGGCGAGGACGCGCTCTCAGGCGGCACCGGAATCCAGATCATCGGCGAGGACGCGCTCTCAGGCGGCACCGGAATCCAGATCGTCGGCGAGGACGCGCGCGCGGACGACACCGGAATCCAGATCATCAGCGAGCCGGAGATGGAGGTCGTGCGCATCGACGACTTCCAACCCGGGGACGTGGTCCCGATCGAAGGCTACGCGAAGGTGGAGCTGGATCCCACCTGCTTTACGTCGAAAATCACGACCGACGGGCACTACGATCCCGCGAGCGATACCTGGTACAAGGACGCCAGCCTCGAGGCTGGGGAGGGCGCACGCTATCTCCGCCTGGATCTGCAGATGTGGAACCTGCACGCCGAGCCCTTTGATTTCATGCCGGAGTTCGGGGATGTCGTGTGCAGCTTTGGCGACGGCTATCGCTTCAAGGGCTGGGTGCGCCAGCTTCGGTTGATCGACAATCACGTTTGGATTCCCTACGAGTCCGGCGATACCAGCGAGGAGCTCGAAGCGATGGGCTGGGGGAGGTTCATGATCGCCGTCACGCTGCCCGACTACGCGGTGGAGAGCGAGGAGCCGCTGTCCGTGACGTTTACTATCGGCGAAAACGAGTTTACCTATCACCACCGCTAGCGCCGTCGACGCCGGCTCCATCCTGCCGCCGCGCAGGGAGAACGAAATCCTACCCTATGATTCGAGGGCAGGATTTCTGCGTTCGAAGGCAAAGCCAGTGTCCACGGGGTTTCCCGAATTAAGAGCTTCTTCCGTGAATGCGCAAAAAATAAACCTCCTGCGTGCCTGATGGCCGTGATTGAACAAAAGTGCTCAACCGGCTTGCTATACTGATACCAGAAAGTGAATCGAGCGGACGCGCCGCCGGTTCCACAAAACAAGGAGGGGTTCATCATGAAGAAACTGTTCACCAGGAAGCTCGCGCTCGCATTGCTGTTCTGCCTGCTGCTGACCGCCATCCCCACCGCCGCCCTGGCCGACGGCCTGACCGCCGTGGAGGAGCACTGCTACATCCGCACCGCGCCGGGATTGAATGGGAAGATCATCTATACGGTGCCCGTTGGCGCGACGGCGACCTACCTGGGCGATACGTCGGTGGACAACCGCGGTGTGACTTGGTACCAGGCCAGCTACAACGGCATCCGGGGCTGGATGTCCGGCCTGCAGGTCAATCTGAGTCCTGAGTATATCATCTGCCCCGGATTCGGCCTGACCGCCGTGGAGGAGCACTGCTACATCCGCACTGCGCCGGGGCTGGATGGGAAGATCATCTACACGGTGCCGGTGAACGGGACGGCGGTCTATCTGTACGATACGTCGGTGGACAACCGGGGCGTGACCTGGTACAAGGCGACCTATGACGGCGTCACCGGATGGATGTCGGGGTTGCAGATTCGGAGCAACTTCTAAAGAGGAATTTCTGATGGGAAGAGGTTCTGATCGGAGGGGTTGGAAGAGGGCGAATGCGGATCGCATTCGCCCTCTTTGGACGGGGGTGTTTTAAAGCGAAGCGTCGGTTTGCTCTTTGGATTGGAAAGCCCTCTGGCTTTCCAATCCAAACTCGCCTCGGGCGGCCCGCGGTATGGTTTTGGCGAGGCGGTAGTGCGAATTGCCGAGGTTTGGATGGATACCGCGGGCCGCTGGGGTTGGGGGACGCCGGGCTCTGCCCGGACCCGCTGGGCTCTGCCCAGACCTGCTTAAGGGACTCTGTCCCTTAAGGATTCCTGCCAAGGAACCTGAGGTTCCTTGGATT
>CANQGC010000008.1 GCA_947600345.1 uncultured Clostridia bacterium | reverse complement strand
AACTCTCGTCCCCCCTCCGCGAAATCACCACCCCGGGCAGCTTCCCCCCGTTGTAAAGATCCCTGTACTTCTTCGGCGTCATGCCGGTGAAGGCGCGGAACTGTTGGGTGAAGTGGCTCTGGGAGGAGAAGGAGAGCCGGTTGGCCACCTCGATCAGGCTGTAGTCGGTGTACTTGAGCAGATCCTGGGCCTTCTCGATCTTCTTCTCCCGGATGTAGTCGCTGATGGACAGGCCCGTCTCCCGCTTGAACATGCGGGAGAGGTGGCTGGCGGAGAAGCCCGTGTATTCGGCGAGATGGTCAATGGTCACGCGCTCCAGCACGTGCACGTAGATGTAGTCGATGCAGTCCGTCACCGGCTTCGACGCGCCGGAGTTCTTGCGCAGCAGGCGCATCTTGCCGGTGAAGTCCAGCACCATCTGGTCGTGCAGATCGGCGATGCCCTGGAGGGCGAGGATGCCGTCCAGCTTGCGGATGTAGAAGTCGCTCAGCCGGAACGCCTGCTCCATCTCCATGCCGGCGCCCACGCAGAGGCGCGTGATCAGCGCGGCGGTAATCACGAAGTGATACTTGAGGTTCGTGACCGGATCGCGGGAGAGCACGCCCACGCCCTCGTCGGCGGTGAAGCGCTGCTGGCGGCAGTTCTGGCGCACGGCCTCCAGATCGCCCGTGGTCACGGCGTGCCAGAAGGCGTTCTCCTCGTTCATCGGGCGGTGGCGGCGCTCCTCCTGGCTGTCGCGCTCCTCCCAGAGGAACCACTCCTGCTGCATTCCCACGGCGGCGCCCCCCTTTACCTGACAATTTGTACCAAACATCATAGCAGAATTCTGTTAAATCGACAAGTTTCAAAAGGCATGAATCTGATATTATTGCCGCGATTCTTATATACACGCGGGAACGGCGATGCCTATAATGAATATAGAGCGAAGATTAGAAAGTGCAGATAAATGACAAGCGAGCCCGCACAGAGCGCAAAGGGGAGGGATGACATCGTTGCGGAGCGGCTCGCGCGAAGAGAAACCTGTTTTCATTTGGCAAAGCGACCAATTTGTACAGACCAACTTGTGCATTTGAGAGGGAGGAAACAAAAATGAAGAAGCTCATGAGTTTGCTGCTGGCGTTACTGATGCTGCTGGGTACCTGCGCGATGGCGGAGGGCGGCGTGCTCAACATCTGGTGCTGGAACGACGAGTTCCAGAGCCGCTTCAACGACTACTATCCGAACGTCGCCGAGGTGGCCGCGGATAAGTCCACCACCACGCTGACCGACGGCACCATCGTCAAGTGGACGATCAACCCCAACCAGGACAACAACTACCAGAACAAGCTGGACGAGGCGCTGATGGCCCAGGCCGACGCCGCGGACGACGACAAGATCGACATCTTCCTGATGGAGGCCGACTACGCGCTCAAGTACGTGGACGCCGACGTGGACGTGGCCATGCCGCTCTCTGAGCTGGGCATCACCGAGGAGGACCTGGCCGATCAATACCAGTACACCCGCGACATCGTGACCGACGCCAACGGCGAGCAGCGCGGCACCTCCTGGCAGGCGGCCCCCGGCCTGTTCGCCTATCGCCGCTCCATCGCCAAGGACGTGCTCGGCACCGACGACCCCACCGAGGTCCAGGCCGCGCTGTCCGACTGGACGAAGTTCGCGGACGTCGCCGCGAAGGCCAAGGAGAAGGGCTACTACATGGTCTCCGGCTACGACGATACCTTCCGCACCTTCTCCAACAACGTGTCCGCTCCCTGGGTGACCGGCACCACGCTGACCGTGGACCCGAACATCGTGGCCTGGATCGAGCAGACCAAGGAGTTCACCGAGCAGGGCTACAACCACAAGTCCTCGCTGTGGGGCGACACCTGGACCACCGACCAGGGCGCCGACGGCAAGGTGTTCGGCTTCTTCTACTCCACCTGGGGCATCAACTTCACGCTGGTCGGCAACGCCGGCGAGGCGGGCTTCGGCGACTGGGCCGTGTGCGAAGGCCCCCAGCCCTACTACTGGGGCGGCACCTGGCTGGCGGCCGCGCGCGGCACGGATAACCCCGAGCTGGTCAAGGACGTGATGCTGCAGCTGACCTGCAACAAGGACATCATGAAGGAAATGACGCTCAACGAGAGCATCCAGGACTACACCAACACCGTCTCCGGCATGCAGGAGATCGCCGAGGACCCGGACTTCGGCTCCGCGTTCCTGGGCGGCCAGAACCACATCGCCCTGTTCTCCACCGTCGCTCCGACCATCGACATGAGCAACGTGTCCGCCTACGACCAGGGCTGCAACGAGAAGATCCAGACCTCCTTCCACGATTACTTCGACGGCAACGTGGACTTCGATACCGCCAAGGCCAACTTTGAGATGGCGATCAAGGAGCTCTTCCCGGAGATCACCGACATCGTCTGGCCGTAAGCGCTGATTCCCGGGCTTCCGCGCCCGAAGGATTGAACGGCGGGCCGCACGCTGCGCGAGCGCGGCATCTGCGGCCCGCCGCATTCATACCTTTCATTCTGAATAAGAAGGGATGTTTGAAATGAAAAAGTCCGTTCCCGGAAGGCGGGGAATCAGCTACGCGAAGTGGGGCTACATCTTTATCCTCCCCTTCTTCGTATCGTTCTTCGTCTTTTCGTTCTTTCCGCTGCTGGATACGATCCGCTATAGCTTCTTCGAGTACTACCGCTCGGGCCTGAAGCAGATCGGCCCGAACTTCGTGGGCATGCGGAACTACCTGGAGCTGCTGACCACCGACCTGCCCAAGTACGCGGGCAACACCTTCATACTCTGGATCATCGGCTTCGTGCCGCAGATCGTGGTCTCGCTCCTGCTGGCCCAGTGGTTCGCCAGCGCCCGCATCAAGATCCACGGCAAGCAGTTCTTCAAGGTGGTCATCTACCTGCCCAACCTGATCATGGCGGCGGCGTTCTCCATGCTGTTCTTCACGCTGTTCTCCGACAGCGGCCCGATCAACTCCTTCCTGGTCAACCACGGCATCACCACCGAGGCCGTGCGCTTCATGGCCACGGTGGGCGGCACGCGCGGATTGGTGGGCCTGATGAACTTCCTGATGTGGTTCGGCAACACCACCATCATGCTGATGGCGGCCATCATGGGCATCAACCCGACGCTGTTCGAGGCGGCGGAACTGGACGGCTGCACCAACCGCCAGACCTTCTTCAAGATCACGCTGCCGCTGATCCGCCCGATCCTGGGCTATACCCTCATCACCTCGATGATCGGCGGCCTGCAGATGTTCGACGTGCCGCAGATCCTCACCAACGGCGAAGGCACGCCCAACCGCACGTCCATGACGCTCATCATGTACCTGAACAAGCACCTGGCCAGCAAGAACTACGGCATGGCCGGCGCGCTTTCGGTCTACCTGTTCATCATCAGCGCGATCCTGTGCTTCCTGGTCTACCGCATGATGAACAAGGAAACCTGAGGAGGTGGCAAGCATGAAGCAAGAGAAACATTCCAAGCTGGGCTCGGTGCTGATGCACGCGCTGCTGATCTTCCTGTCGTTTCTGTGCCTGTTCTTCTTCTACATACTGATCGTCAACGCGACGCGGACGCACATCGATCTGCAGAAGGGCTTCTCCTTCCTGCCGGGCACAAACTTCATCCAGAACCTCAAGAACGTGCTCAACGACGCCAACGTGCCGATCCTCAACGGCATACTCAACAGCCTGATCGTATCCTCCGGCTGCGCGATCCTGAGCACCTACTTCTCGGCGATGACGGCCTACGGCCTCTACGTGTACGACTTCAAACTGAAAAAGCCGGCCTTCATGTTCATCATGATGATCCTGGTGATGCCGACGCAGGTGTGCGCGCTGGGCTTTTTGCGCCTGATCACCAACATGCACCTGGACGACACGCTCTACCCGCTGATCATCCCCGCCATCGCCTCCCCTGCGGTGTTCTACTTCATGTATAGCTACATGCAGTCGAATCTGCCCAAAGATTTGGTGGAGGCGGCGCGCATCGACGGCTCCGGCGAGTTCCGCACGTTCAACCAGGTGGTATTCCCGATTTTGAAGCCGGCGATCGCGGTGCAGGCGATCTTCTCCTTCGTGGGCGCGTGGAATAACTACTTCGTTCCGGCGTTGGTCATCACGACGAAGACCCGCCAGACGCTGCCGATCATGATCGCCAGCCTGCGCAGCGCGGACTTTTTGAAGTTCGACATGGGCAAGGTGTACATGCTGATTTTGATCGCCATCGTGCCGATCATCATCGTCTACCTGTTCCTGTCCCGCTTCATCATCGAGGGCGTAACCCTCGGTGGCGTGAAGGAGTAGTCGGAACCAAAAGCGCGCCAGCAGAAGGGAGAATCCAAGGAACCTCAGGTTCCTTGGCAGGAATTCTCAAGGGACAGAGTCCCTTGAGCAGGTCTGGGCAGCGCCCAGAACGGGTCCGGGCGGAGCCCGGCAGCGGGTCTGGGCGGAGCCCAGCGCAACCCCAGCGGCCCGCGCACACAAAATTGCTGCGGCAATGGGAACATACGCCTCATCGCTACCATGCGCGGGCCGCGGCGGCGACACCTCAGCTTGAGAGCGAAGCGAATCAAGCTGAGGGAGCCCGCCACTAACTCTCCATCCACGCAACGGGTTCGAAACGCGCGCCGTTCAACCCCACTCGCTCCCATTCCCGAAATGCGACCCAGCCCAGGAGGTGCGCCGCCATGAAGATGTTCCAACAGGATTCCCCCCTGATGCGGGGCCTGGCGTTCGCCTTCGACCTGATCGCCGTGAACATGCTCTTCCTGCTGTGCTGCCTGCCGGTGGTGACCATCGGCGCAAGCTGCACGGCGCTGCACGCAATGGCGCGGCGGCTGCTCGCGGGCAACGATATCAAGCTGGCCGCAAACTTCCGCAGGCTGTTCGCCGCGAACCTCAGGCAGGCCACACTCGCCTGGCTTCCCCTGCTCGCCGTGGGCGCGCTGCTCTGGATCAACGCCGCGCTGCCGGGCGAGAGTGGCATCCTCGTGCGCATCGCCATGCTCTGCGTGGGCGCGCCCTGGTTCCTGATCCTGCTCTACATCTTTCCGCTGATTGGCCGCTACGAGAGCGGCGCGCTCGAGAGCTTCAAAAACGCGCTGCTCGTCGCCGTGAGCCAGCTCCCCCGGACGCTGCTGCTGGCGCTGACGGTGCTGCTTCCCCTGGCCTTCGCGCTCTATGCGCCCGCGGAGCTGTTCGTGGCGCTGCTGCCGCTCCTGCTGCTGGCGGGCTTCGCCGGCATCGCGTGCGTGCAGGAGAAGATACTCGCGGGAGTCTACCGAGCCTATGACGAGCGGCAAAACCCCGCCGGCGAGGATTGACGCCCGGAGCGGAAATCCTCACCCCTTCGGGAGCGATGGCTCCCCGAACCGTGACCCTCCCCTTTTTTGCGCGCCGCTTTATGACTGCTTTCCGCGGTGCGCACGCCCGTCCCTCGCGGACGGGCGCTTTTTTGCCCCGGGCGATGACCCAGAATCACATCCTCCCGCCGGACGCCGCCTTGATTTTTCCCCCGGCATCTGGTATCATGGAGTCGGCCCCGCCGGAAGCGCGGGCCGGGAGGAGGCCGAAGCGCTTGAACTTTGCCGATCTGCACATCCACTCCGTCTACTCCGACGGCACGCTGACCCCGGAGCGCATCGTGCGCATTGCCCGGGAGAGCGGCGTCGGGCTGATCTCCGTGTGCGACCACAACGTGGTGGAGGGCACGCTGGCGGCGGCGAAGCTTGCGCCGGAGGCCGGACTGCGCTGCATCCCCGGCGTGGAGATCGACGCCATCTTCCGGGGCGCGGACATCCACATCCTCTGCTACGGCGCGGACCTGGCGAATCCCGCGCTGCTCTCCCGCATCCGCCACGCACGGGCGATGCTCGACGGCATGAGCGCGGAGCTGCTCGAGCGGATGCTGCCGGACTACCCCCAGCTGAGCCCGGCGGAGTACGAATCCTTCCCCCACGACAGCGCCCGCGGCGGATGGAAGATGCTGCAGTACCTCCAGGCCAGGGACGTGACCCCCGACCTGAAGGCTGCGCTCCCCCTCTACGAGCGCTACGGCGTGACCTACGCGGGCGCGGGCTTCGACCCGGCGGAGGACGTAATTTCGGCCATCCACGCCGCCGAGGGCCGCGCGGTGCTGGCCCACCCGGGCGTGACCTTCCCCGCGGAGGACCTGCGCGCGCTGGAAGCCTGGGTGGAGGCGGCCTTCGACCTGGGCCTGGACGGCGTGGAGTGCCACTACCCCCGCCACAGCCCGGGCGTGACCTGGCGATTGATCGAGATCTGCCGCAGGCGCGGCGCGATGATCACCGCCGGGAGCGACTGCCACGGCGCGTTCAACCGCAGCGAGATCGGCCAGACCCGCACGCCCATATCGGAGCTACAGCTCAACGGCCTGGCGCTCTCCTGAGCTGGAAGGCAAATCCTCGTGCGGTTAAATTTTGGCGGAATCGACGGTTGATCCTGCAAAAGCGCAAGATATTTGCCTGCGTTTTGCCCAGGAATGCAATATAGTTTACAATTTACGGCAAACCTTAACCTTTTCGGTCATTGACAAAGCCGCCTCGCGGGCTTATAATGCCAGACATAGAAGCGAAGGTGCTCGGAGCGAAGGCTCCGAGCATCTCTGTTTTTTGGGAAATTCGAAAAAGGGGAAGTGAGCTCATGGAGAACGTAATGGAACTCTTCAGCGACGTCAACATCATGTGGACGCTCATCGGTGCGGCGCTGGTATTTCTGATGCAGGCCGGCTTCGCGATGTGCGAGTGCGGCTTCACCCGGGCGAAGAACGCGGGCAACATCATCATGAAGAACGTGATGGACTACGCCATCGGCACGCCGCTGTACTGGCTGATCGGCTTCGGCATCATGTTCGGCACGTCCAGCGCGGTGTTCGGCACGATCGACCTGTTGACGCTGGGCGACTACTCGGCGATATTGCCCGAGGGCGTCTCCTTCTACACCTACTTCATCTTCCAGACGGTGTTCTGCGCGACCTCGGCGACGATCGTCTCCGGCGCGATGGCGGAGCGCACGAAGTTCAGCGCGTACTGCATCTACTCGGCGGCGATATCGCTGCTGATCTATCCGCTCTCGGGCCACTGGATCTGGGGCGGCGGCTGGCTGGCGCAGCTGGGCTTCCACGACTTCGCGGGCTCCACGGCGGTGCACATGGTGGGCGGCATCTGCGCGCTGATCGGCGCGATCATGCTCGGGCCCCGCATCGGCAAGTATGACGAGAACGGCAAGTCCAAGGCCATCCCGGGCCACAACATCCCGATGGCGGCGCTGGGCGTGTTCATCCTGTGGTTCTGCTGGTTCGGCTTCAACGGCGGCTCGACGGTCTCGATGACCGGCGGCAAGGCGGAGCTGGCGGGCAAGGTATTCTTCACCACGAACCTGGCGGCGGCGGTCGCGACGGTTACGGTGATGATTTTCACCTGGATTCGCTACAAGAAGCCGGACGTGTCCATGACGCTGAACGGCTCGCTGGCGGGCCTGGTGGCGATCACGGCGGGCTGCGACGTGGTCAACCCCTGGGCGGCGGCGGTGATCGGCCTGGTTGCGGGCATCGCGGTGGTGTTCGCCGTGGAGATCATCGACCAGAAGCTGCACGTGGACGACCCGGTGGGCGCGGTGAGCGTGCACTGCGTCTGCGGCGCGCTGGGCACGCTGCTGACCGGGTTGCTGATCACCAATGAGGACCTGGCAGCGATGGGCAAGACCCGCTTCGAGTTCTTCGGCATCCAGGTGCTGGGCGTGATGGCCACGGCGCTTTGGGTGGTCGTTTCGATCACGATCGTGTTCACGCTGATTAAGAAGACCATCGGCCTGCGGGTATCCCCCGAGGTGGAGATCGGCGGCCTGGATCTGCCCGAACACGGCCTGGTGAGCGCCTACGCCGACTTCGCGCCGTCGCTGGGCGCGGTGAACGCCGGCATGAGCTTCGCGCCGTCTCCGGCGGAGGAGCGCGTGGTGGATATCGACGCGGCGGTGCCGGTGCAGGTGGCCAGCGCGCCGCGGGAGAAGGCGTTCGCCTCCGATGTGAAGCTGACGAAGGTCACGATTCTGTGCAAGCAGGAGCGGCTGGCGGCGCTGGAGAAGGCCATGACCGGCATCGGCATCACCGGCATGACGGTGGCGAACGTGCTGGGCTGCGGCGTGCAGAAGGGACGCACGGAGTACTACAGGGGCTCGGAGATGGATCTGAACCTGCTGCCGAAGATTCAGGTGGAGATCGTCGTGGCGAAGGTGCCGGTTCGCGCGGTGATCGACGCGGCGAAGAAGGTGCTCTACACCGGCCACATCGGCGACGGCAAGATCTTCGTCTACGACGTGGAGAACGTCGTCAAGGTCCGCACCGGCGAGGAAGGCTACGCCGCCCTCCAGGACGTCGAACAATTCTGACGGCAGGGCCGTCGGCCATCTGTTGCCGCGCTTAAGCGATGGACTTCCGCCCCGTAGATCATGGGGCGGAAGTCCTGCGTTTCATTTCTATTGTTTGCATTGTGCGAAGCGACGAAATCCGGCGGCATAAGGCCGACAAGGTTGAATTCCCAAAGGGAATTCAAGTCTGCCCTTTGGGCAGACCGCCTTGGTCAAGGCGCCGCGCCTCAAATCTTTGATTTGAGCCGTGGCGGTCGGCTTACAAGCCGACTTGCCCGACCATTAAGGTCGGGCAACCTTATCAAGATTTGAGCAAGGCGCCCGCCCGGATTTCTGCGTTTTTCGGATGGGGACGGTTTTGCGGTGAGGTGCGATGGGGTGTGGAGCTTGGCTAGAGTTCTCGCAGGTAGTCGCGCGCGTAGTACATCACGCGCATGACGTTCAATGTTTTCGTCTGTTTGTCTGGGAGCACAAATATGAGGTAGTTCTTGACGATGATCTTGCGGTAGCCCCTGCGGCGAAGCAGCTCGTCGCGCAGTGGCGAGAGGGAATCGGGAAACGCGCAGGCGCGCTTCACCGCTTCCTCGATCTCGTTCATCAGTGCGGCTGCCGATTCCGGGGCGTACAGTTGATATGCGATGTAGTCACCGATCTCCTGCAGATCGCGCATCGCGGCGGGCGTCACTCGATAGTTGTACATGGCCGTTCGTATCGCGCGCGCAGCTGCGCAAACGCGGCTTCGCCGTCGATGCCCTTGCCCGCCGAGAGCTCCGCCTCGGCCTCCATCAGCTTGCGGTAGACCTCCGCCATCGCCACCGTGCGCTCGTAGGTATCCATGCTCATCAGCACCATGTCGCCGTAGCCGTTCTTGGTGATGAAGATCGGCTCGCCGCTCGCCTTGCAGCGCTCGCTGATCTCATTGGTGTCGCGCAAATCCCGGATGGGAATGATCTGCATGGGCTCACCTCCCGTGGCATAATTATAGCACAATCGTGTCTTTCGGTCAAGGGCTGAAAAAGCCGGGCGGAGTGATCCGCCCGGCTTTTCGCTTGCGTTCTCATTCCTCCCGCATCCACACGCGCATCTCGTTCAGGCCGCGGTTGGCCCAGGCGTAGTAGGGGATGGCCGTGAGTTCGGTGGGCGCGCCGTCGCGCTCGCCGGGGACGCGCAACGTGTGCACGCGGAGCTCGGGGTTCTCCCCCACCTCCGGATTTGCGTCCGAGGGGAGGCACAGCTCGCGCAGCGGGGTGGGGTTGTCCGCGCCCTCAAAGCAGTAGATGAAGGGGCCCCGCGCCAGCGTCGCGCAGCCCGCGTCCGCCGCCACGCGCGGGTCGGCGTGGATGCGGCGAGGTTTGAGTTCGAAGATCAGCTCCAGCCTGTCCCCCTCCCGCCAGGCGCGCTCCACCTTCAGATAGCCGCGCTCCACGGGCGCGGCGATTCTCGCGCCGTTCAACAATACTTGATACTCCCTCAGCCAGCCGGGAATGCGCACCATCAACGCGAAGGGCGCTTCCGTGTGCGGGTGCACCGCGTAGCTTGCGCCGCCGTCCCAGGGCATCCCGCTGGTCAGCTCCACGTCCGCCAGCGCCGTCCGCGCCCGGCTTCCGACGAAGAGGTGGGAGTAGATCGCGTCATCGCTCTCGCTCCACAGGCAGCGACCCATGCCCACGATCAGCCGCGCCAGGTTGGGCGGGCAGCAGGCGCAGGCCATCCACTTCTGCCGCTCGGGCTTCACGTGCTCGCGGCCCGGGGCCACGCCCGACACGCCGGGCACGACCTCCAGCGGGTTGACGTAGAAGAAGCGCGTGCCATCCTGCGACATGCCGGACAGCGCTCCGTTGTAGAGCTCCAGCTCCAGCACGTCGGCATACTTGCTATCCGGGTCCAGGTTGAGCATCCGCTGGCAGAAGAAGGCCATCGCCACGCTGGCGCAGGTCTCGGCGTAGGCGGTGTCGTTGGGCAGATCGAAGTCCGGCAGGAAGGCCTCGTGGCGCGCGGTCGCGCCCAGGCCGCCGGTGACGTACATCTGCCGCCGGGTGATGTGCGTCCACAGCCGCTCGCAGGCTTCCCGCAGGGATTCGTCGCCGGTGGCCTCCGCCGCGTCGGCCATGGCGGTGAGCATGTACATCATGCGCACGGCGTGGCCCCGGGCCTCGGTCTGCTCCCGCACGGGCGCGTAGCTCTGGTTGTAGTCCGCGTCGGTGGGGTCGATGGGATACTCGCCGTAGGATATGCCCGGGTGCTTCGGCGTGTGCGTCGCGAAGTAGTCCGGCTCCTGCCCGCGCAGGTTCAGGAAGCGCACGGTCATGTCCCGGTACTTTGCGTCCCCGGTGGTTCGGTACAGGCGCATCAGGCCGATCTCAATCTCCTGGTGGCCGGGGATGGCGTCCGCGTCCCGGAAGCGCGCGACGATGTGATCGGCGAGTCGGATTGCCACGTCCAACAGGCTTCGCTTGCCCGTGACCTCGCAGTGCGCCACCGCCGCCTCGATCATGTGCCCGGCGCAGTACAGCTCGTGGCACTCCAGCAGGTTCGTCCAGCGCGCCTCCGGCTCCCGCAGCGTGAAGTATGTGTTCAGGTAGCCGTCCGGCCGCTGGGCCCGGGCGATGGTGGCGATGATCTCGTCCAGCCGGGCCTCCAGCGCGGCGTCGGGCTTCACCAGCAGCGAGTAGCTGGCGGTCTCGATCCACTTGGCCACGTCGCTGTCCTGGAACACCATGCCGTAGAATTCGCCCCCGGCCTCCCCCGCGGCGATGCGGAAGTTTTCGATGGCGTGGGACTTCGCCGCTCCGGGAACCTCGTCGCGCAGTATGCGCTCCATGTAGGGCACCGCCGTCTCCGCGACCAGGCACTGGCGGGAGGACCAGAACTCGTCCGTCAGCGTCACCTGCCGCAGGTGTACCTCTCGCAGTTTATCGTGCATGGGATTGCTCCCCTCTTCGTATTACTCTTTCAGGCCCGTGGTCGCGATGCCCTCCACGAAGTAGCGCTGACCGATCAGGTAGATCACCACGCCCGGTATGAACGCCAGACAGGTGGCGCACATGATCTTCGACCAGTCGGACTTGAGCGAGCCCTTGAACAGCGACAGGCCCAGCGCGATGGTGAAGTTGTCCTGGGAGTGGATGTAGATGACCTGCTGGAGCAGATCGTTCCACAGCTCGATGAACTTGAACAGCGCCACCACGATCATCGCAGGCTTGATGGACGGCACGATGATGCTGGTGAGGATTCGCCCGTAGCCGCAGCCGTCGATCTTCGCCGCGTCGTCCAGATCCCGGGGCACGCTCATCACGAACTGCCGGATCAGGAAGATGTTGAACGCGCCGCCGCCGCAGAAGTGGGGCAGGATCAGCGGCCAGTAGGTGTTGTCCAGGTGCAGTATGCGCGTCCAGCCGATGTACTGGGGGATCAGCGTGACCATCGACGGCAGCAGCATCGAGCCGATGCACAGCGCGAAGAGGAAGTTCTTGCCTCGGAAGTGCAGCCGGGCGAAGGCGTAGCCGCCCATCGTGGCCGTGACCGTCGCGCCCAGCACCGCCGGGACGATGATCGTCATCGTGTTCTTCAAATAGATCCAGAAGGGGAACTCCTTCAGCGTGGCCGCGTAGTTGTCGAAGCGCCAGGCCGGAGGGAAGAACGACGGCGGGTAGGCGTAGAGCTCGCCGTTCGTCATCAGCGACGAGCGGAAGATCCAGTAGATCGGGAAGATCACGATCAGCGTGAGTATGACGAGCACCACCATCGATACGATCTTGGCGATGCGCTCGTTGCGCCGCTTGGAGGCGAATGCGTTGCCGCGGGCCATCACTCGTCACCCCCCATGTAGAACACCCAGAACTTGCTGGTGGCGAAGAGTATCATCGTGAATATGCCGATGATCACGAAAAACACCGCCGCGATGGCGCTGGCGTAGCCCAGGCGGCCGGAGGCCGTGAAGGCGTAGCGGTAGATCAGGTAGCTTAAGAAGGTGGTGGAGTTGCCGGGGCCGCCGCTGGTCAGCGTGAACGACGGCACGAACACCTGCAGGCTCGAGATCAGCGACATCAGCATGTTGTAGAAGATGATGGGCGTCATGCAGGGCATGGTGATCTTCCAGAAGCGCTGCCAGGCGTTGGCGCCGTCGATCTCGGCGGCCTCGTGGTAGATGCGGGGCACGTTCTGCAATCCCGCCAGGAACACCACGATCAGGTTGCCCGACAGCCACACCGTGATCAGCGCCAGCGACGGCACCACGATGGCCGGGTTCTCCAGGAACATCACGCGGCTGCCGCCGGCCTCGGTGATCAGGTAGTTCAAAAAGCCGTGGTTGTAGTCGTACAGCCAGCTCCAGCCCAGGTACACGGCCATCGCGGGCAGCACGTAGGGCAGATAAAACACCGCGCGGAAGAAGCCGCGGGCGGGAACTTTCCGATTTAGAAGGATCGCCACGATCATCGAGAAGATGATGCTGCCGATCACGGCGACCAGCGCGAAGTACACCGTCGCCTTGATGGAGTCGAACATGTAGGGATCCTTGGTAAAGAGGCGAACGAAGTTCGCGAAGCCCACGAACTCGGGGTCGCTCAGGCCGTTCCACTTGAAGAAGCCGAGCACGAACACCGCGAGCAGCGGTATGTAGGTCACCAGTGAGAGGCCCAGCAGCGACGGAAGCATGCAGATCCACGCGGCGCGGGTCTCGCCCCTTCCGATCTTGGTTCTCTTGCGCTTTGCCATGAAAATTGCCTCCCCAAATCTCAAACGTGGGGGGAGCGGCCAAGGCCGCTCCCCCGTCGTATCACAGGCTTAGAAGTCGGTGATGGTCTCGGCCAGGGCGTCGAAGTTGTCGTTGATCGCCTGCTCGGCCGTCTGCTCGCCGGTCCAGACCGGGCTGAGCACGGAGCGGAGCATGTCGATGAACTCGCTGGTGTGGGGCGTGTAGTACCAGCAGGTCGGCGTGGCGGCAGCGTTGGTGTAGTCCACCAGCACGGACTTGGCCATGTCGTAGTCCTTCACCGGGAAGTCCTCGTCCTTGAGCCAGGTGTCCATGGCCTCGCCCTCTTCGTAGTACTTCTGGAGCAGCGGCATCCAGACGCCGGTCTCGATCAGGTTCCAGCTGTTCTCCTCCTGGGTGTACCAGGCGATGAAGTCCATGGCCTCCTTCAGGTGCTTGCTCTGGGAGAACACGACCTGCGGGCCGGCGGTGGTCAGCGTGACCTTCTCCTTCATGTAGGGCAGCACGCCGATGCCGAAGTTGATGCCGGAGGTGGACATGCAGGTGCCCATGTTCCAGGCGCCGCCGGTGGCCATCGCCACGGTGCCGCTGGCGACCGAGCGGATGATGCCCTCGTCGGCCAGGCCCAGGTACAGGGGCTGCACGTGCTCAACCAGCGTCAGGTCCGCCACCTTCTGGATGGACTCGATGGTCTCGGGGCTGTTGATGACGCACTCGGTGCCGTCCTCGCTGAACCAGCGGCCGCCGTTGGAGTGCGCCCAGACCTCGAGCTGCCAGGTCCAGTTGTCGACCACGCAGCCGTACTGGGTGATGTTGTCGGGATCGAAGCCCTCCTCGGTGGGATGCTTGCCGTTGACGTCGATGGTCAGCTGCTTGGCGACATCGATGAACTCATCCCAGCTCCAGGCGTCCTCCACCTTCGACGGCGGATAGGCGATGCCGGCGGCGTCAAACATGTCCTTGTTGTAGTAGAGGATCAGCGTCTCGGCGCAGCCGGAGTAGGCCACGGGAGTCGTGCCGCCCTCCTTGAAGGTCACGGCCTCCAGCGGCTGGGAGTCCTTGCCCTCGTACATGCCGGAGACGTCGGCCAGCAGGCCGTTGGCGGCGAAGTCCAGCACACCGTTCTCGTTCATGATGCCGCAGTCCGGCAGCGTGCCGGCGATGGCGCGGGACTGAAGCGTGGCGGTGTACTGCTCGTTCGGGATGGTCTCCAGCTCGACGACCACGCCGTCCTGAGAGGCGTTGTAGGTGTCGATGACGGCCTGGGTCGCGGCGGCCTCCTCCGGGGTGCCCCAGTAGGAGTAGGTGATGTGTACCTTGCCGTCCTCCGCCAGCGCGGAGCCCAGCGTCAGCACCATCGCGATGCAGAGCAGCATAGCAAGCAGTTTCTTCATGGTAAAACTTCCTTTCCTGAAATTATTGCAACCGGCCTTCGCCGGAAGTAATCGCACGTTTCCAACATTAGTTAATCGAATTACCAAGCGCTTACCTTAAGTATAGCGCCACAAATCCGCCTTGTCAATAGGCTTGGCAATGAAAAGCGCAGGTTAATTTATTAACCATCGGCGAGCAGGAAACCGCCCTTCGGCGCGGCCGCGCCGGGGGCGGTTTCCCGCTTGAAGCGCGGGGGCGCGGCTACTTCGCGCAGAGCTCCCCCGCCACCTGGGCGGCGAGCTTCGCGTTGTTGTAGACCAGCCGGATGTTGGAGGCCAGGCTGTCGCCGCCGGTGATGTCCTTGATCCGGGCGAGCAGGAACGGCGTGGTCTGCTTGCCGTGGATGCCCTGGGCCTTGGCCTCGGCCACGGCCTCGTCGATGGCCTGGTTGATGACGGCGGGGTTCATGGAGTACTCCTCCGGGATGGGGTTCGTCACCAGCATGCCGCCGCGCAGGCCCATGTCCAGCTTCGCCCGGAAGGCCGCGGCAATCTCGGCGGGCGTGTCCAGCCGGTAATCCACGCCGAATCCGCTCGTGCGGGTGTAGAAGGCGGGCAGCTCCTCGGTCTGATAGCCGATCACCGGCACGCCCTTGGTCTCCAGATACTCCAGCGTGAGGCCCAGGTCCAGGATCGACTTCGCGCCGGCGCAGACCACCAGCACGCCCGTCTGGGCCAGCTCCTCCAAGTCGGCGGAGATGTCCATCGTGGTCTCCGCGCCCCGATGCACGCCGCCCACGCCGCCGGTGGCGAACACGCGGATGCCCGCCATCTCGGCGATGATCATCGTCGTGGCGACGGTGGTCGCGCCGTCCTCCCCCCGCGCCACCAGCACGGGCAGGTCGCGCCGGGAGGCCTTCGTCACGCCGTAGCCCTTTTTGCCCAGGTGCTCGATCTCCGCCTGGGTCAGCCCCGCCTTGAGCCGCCCGCCGATGATGGCGATGGTCGCCGGCACCGCGCCGTTCTCCCGCACGATGCGCTCCACGTTCAGCGCCGTCTCCACGTTCTGGGGGTAGGGCATGCCGTGGGAGATGATCGTCGATTCCAGCGCCACCACGGGCCTGCCCGCCTCGAGGGCCCGCGCGACCTCCGGCGCCACGTCCAGGTACGGATTTCGCTTCATTCGATATTCCTCCTCATTATCCTTTTCCACGCTCACTCTTCATTTCCTTCTCCGGCCGGCGCTCCGCTCCCGGCGGCGCACTCCATGCCGGCCGCGATCTCGGCCATTTCCTTCATTAGATATGTGCGGCTCATCCGCGGATTCACCGTCTCCAGCGCGCCCACGGCGATGGCGGCGGCCGCGGCCCCGGCGATGCCGCTCTCCCGCGGATCCAGGCCCTCGCAGCCCGCCCAGATCAGCGCCGCCAGGAAGGCGTCGCCCGCGCCCGAGGCGTTCACCGCCGCCCGAGGCGCGCAGGGCAGAAGCCAGCTCCTCCCCGCCTCCGCGCAGACCGCGCCGTCGAGGCCCAGCGTCAGGTACACCCGCTCCACGCCCGCACCGTTGAGCCGCAGCGCGGCCTGGCGGGCCTGGGCCTCGCTCAATATGCGCGTACCGGTGAGCAGCTCCGCCTCGATGCGGTTGAGCTTCAGGCAGTGCAGGCGCTCCAGCGCACAGCGCAGCTTCCCCGCCTTCGCCGCCGAGACCGCGTCCGCGTACAGCGGCGCCGTCAGCTCCTCCGCCAGGAAGCGTATGGATTCCTCCGGCAGATTGGCGTCCAGCGCCACGGCGTCCATGCCGTCGAGCCAGGCGCGCCTGGGCGCCAGGAATTCCGGCGTGAGCAGCCGCTGTATCTCCATATCGTTCACGGCGCAGAGCACGTCGCCCCGGGGATCGTCCATGAAGAGGTACACCGACGTGCGCTCCCCCGGCGCGATCCGGCAGTTTTCGCACCCGATGCCCTTGCTCCGGCAATCCTCCAGCAGCATCCGGCCGTAGGCGTCGTCCCCCAGCGCGGTCACAAGCTCCACGTCCAGCCCCAGCCGGGCGCAGTTCTCCGCCACATTGCGGCCCACGCCGCCCGCCGAAAGCCGCACGCGCCCCGGCGTGGAATCGCCCATCGCCAGCGCCCCGTCCGGAAAGCCGCCGATATCCATGTTGGCTCCGCCCACAACGGCGATTCGCGCCATCCAATCCCTCCCTTCGGAAGCATTTCCATTATATCCGGCCCGGCGGCGATTTGCAAGCCCCGCAAACTTGCGCCGAAAGCGCCCTTTTTGTGTCGAAGTCGCGGAAAAGTCATGTTTTTTATGTAAAATTGGCAAAAAAGCGCAGCAGCCCCTTGAAAAGGACACATTCTTGTAATATAATAACTATAGTTTCATCTAAATATAAATGGGGTAGGGTGATACCATGTATAGAGTGAAATCCATTCGGCGCGTTCTGGCGGCGCTGCTGGTCGCGATGCTGATGATGTCCGCCTGTGCGCCGGCGGCACTCGCGTCCTATAAGGCCAAGGTCAATTCGAACACAAAGGTCTACAGCGTTCCCTCTACCTCGGGCAAGAGCCTGCCGGTCCCCAAGGGCCTGACGGTGTCCGTGAGCGACACCGCCAACGGCTGGGCAAAGATCAGCTACAAGGGTGTCACCGCATACATACCGACCTCCCGCCTGAACAAGGCCAGCCGCGTGACGGCCTACACGGCCAAGTCCACGCCGGTATACAAGCAGGCCTCGTCCTCCTCGTCGAAGATCGGCACGCTGTCCATCGGCACGAAGGTTTACGTGGTTGGCAAATCCGGCAGCTACTACCGCGTGCAGAACAGCTCCGGTTCCGTGACCGGCTACATCAAGAGTGGCTATCTCACCACCAAGGCGAAGCTCACCGCCGCCTACAACGCCTATAAGAAGCAGAAGGAAAAAGAGAATGACAAGCCCTCCAGCGGCGGCGACAGCGGCAGTGGAAGCGGCGGCGGGGATACCTCCACGCTGGTCGGCCTGATGAAGTCCCTGGTGGGCCGGCCCTACGCCTCCCACGCGAACGCCCCCAAGTCCTTCAATTGCTCCGCCTTCGTGAGCTACGTGCTGGGGAAGTTCGGCATCTCCACGAAGGCCACCGCAAAGGCCCAGTCCACTGACAGCAGCATGAGCAAGATCGACAGCATCTCCAAACTAAAGCAGGGCGACATACTCTGCTTCGACAACGACGACAACGGAGTCTGCGATCACACCGCCATCTACGCGGGCAACGGCGTCTTCTACGAGGCCTCCCAGAGCGCGAAGAAGGTGCAGAAGAACACCATCACCTCGTACTACACCAAGCACTTCATGTGGGCGCGCCGTCCCTGAGCGGCAGCGACGGAGAGAGCCCCGCGCGGCATATGCCGCGCGGGGCTCTTCGTTTATCGAAGGCTCGACGAGCCGCGGAGGCCGGGCTGGTTTGACGGCCCGCTTCGCTGCCTACTGCCGCGGCAGGGCATCCCCCCGCACCGGCAGGCGCACCGTGAAGCGGCTGCCCCGCCCCGGAACGGAATCCACCGTCGCGCTGCCGCCCATCAGCGCGGCGTACTCCCGCACGATGTTCAGCCCATAGCCGCTGCCGCCATCGCTGACGCCCAGCTCGAAGATCTCCCCCTGGCGCTCGGGCGGGATGCCGCAGCCCTCATCGGCCACGGCGATGTCCACCGCGTCTCCCCGCAGCTCCACGCTGGCCTCCACCGCGCCGCCCGCGGGCGTGAAGCGCAGCGCGTTGGAGAGCAGGTTGTAGAGGATGCGGTCGAGCTTCTCCACGTCCAGCGGCATGGGAAACTCCGCACCGTTGGAGCGAAACGTCAGTTTCACGCCGCGCTCCCGGGCGTAGGGCTCGCACTGGCGGGTCACGTCCCGCACCTCGGCCACCACGTCGCAGGGCCGCGTCCGCAGCGCCTCGCTCACCGGAGTTTCGTTCATCGCGCTGCGCACCATGTTCTGCAGCTGGTCGGCGCTGCGCTCCAGCAGCCGCAGGTAGCTCTCCGCCCGGTCGTTGGGCCCGACCTCCAGCTCCAGCAGCTGCACGCAGCTGTAGATCAGCTGAATCGGCAGCTTGAGGTCGTGGGCAAATTGCATCGATCGAAGATCCATAAGTATCCCCTCTTCCGACAAACTTCTGACAAATATGTATGCGAAGCGGGGATGCGTTATGTCACCGGTTTGTGCAATCTGGCGAGATTTTCTCCGAAATTCCGCCGATTTGGGGCTGCTGGCCGCTTAAGGCAGCACCGCACAGATAAGGTGGTCGGCAGGCGAATGAATTTTTCGTCAGATGTGCTTTCAAATTTCGCAGGCTTGCTGGTTGCAAGTCAAGAAATTTGAAAGTGCAGATGGCGGAAAAGGCATCGCCCGACGTGCCGCCGTTCTGTGCGGTGGTGCCTTAGCCGCCCAACCCCCGCAGCGCCAGGAAGATCAGCTTGTCCGGCTCGCTGGCCTGGCCGGAGACCTGGCTCACCGCCCGCGCGGCCTCGGCGCTGGAGTAGCCCAGCGAGATCAGCGCCGCGATGGCCTCGGCCTCGGGGCCGTCGCTGGCAGCATTCGGCGCGGGGGCCGCGCCCTGGCCGGTGAGCTCGGAATCCTCCACCTTGTCGCGAAGCTCCAGCACCAGCCGCTGGGCGGTCTTCTTGCCGATGCCCGGCACGCGGGTCAGCGCCGCCGCGTCACCCGTGACCAGCGCGATGGACAGCTCCCGCACGCTCAGCACGGACAGGATCTGCAGCGCCGTGCGCGGGCCCACGCCGCTGACGTTGCGCAGGCGCTCGTACATGCGCTTCTCCTCCCGCGTGGCGAAGCCGAAGAGCTCCAGCGCGTCCTCGCGCACGCTGAGCACGCAGTAGAGCTTCATCCGCTCCCCCACCGCGGGCGCGGCGTTGAGCGTGGCGCCGCTCACGTTGAGCAGGTAGCCCACGCCGTTTGCGTCCAACACGATGCTGTCCGCCGTCTTTTCGGAAACGATTCCCTCGATGTGTGCGTACATGGCGCGCCTCCTATTTGATCTTGAACAAACTCTTGGCCTGCTGGCTGTGGGCGTGGGTCAGCGCCACTGCGACGGCATCCGCCGCGTCGTCCGGCCGGGCGATCTCCTTCATGTGGAGCAGCAGCTTCACCATCTGCTGCACCTGCTGCTTATCCGCGCCGCCGTAGCCGGTGACGGCCTGCTTGATCTGCATGGGCGTATACTCGTAGAGCTCCTCGGTGCGCTCCACCACAGCCAGCAGCGCCACGCCGCGCGCCGCGCTGACCGCCATGCCCGTGGTGATGTTCTTCGAGAAGAACAGCTCCTCGAAGGCCACCTCGTCGGGTCGGTAGATCTCCATCAGCTGCCGCACGCCCTGATACACCGCCCGCAGCCGCAGCGGCATGGGCTGGCCCGCGGGGGTGGTGATCGTGCCGTACTGCACCAGCCGAAAGTCGCTCCTCTCCCCCGAAATCACGCCGTAGCCCAGCGTGGCCAGGCCGGGGTCGATGCCGAGTATCACCATGGAATGTCTTCCTCCATATCTCCCGCGCCGCAATGCCGAACGGATGCACTTGACAAAGCGCGCGGGATGGCATATAATAATGGCAGAGAGTGTGGCTCTCGGGGCCGTCAATCACCTGTCGGCGATATCGGAGCTACCGTGTACTGAACCTACACGGTAGCTCGCTCATTTTCGATTGCCTTTGCCAAGCGTATAAGCTGTAAACAACAGGCCGATTACGATGAAGACGAGATATAAAATCTCAAAGTCGCTCATCTGCATCACCTGCTTTCGTATAAAACTCGACAGGCAATTTCGCGAACCCCGTGTACTCTCTGCCAGCCGCAGGTTTGACCTGCGACTTTTTTATTCTATCACAGATTTTCGCGCAGCGTCAAGCTTCGCGTGGCGCGGAAATTTGACAAGCATGTGCGCTTTGTGTTACCATGGTTTTCACAGACAGCAAGGAGGTGCAAAGCCATGGACCGAGAACGCATCCTCGAAGCCTACGCCGCCATTGGTGCGGCCACGCCCCTGAAGGCCGACTGCGGCGCGCTGTGCGACGCGGCCTGCTGCCGGGCCGACGACGACGGCCGGGGCGGCGTGGCGCTGCTGCCGGGCGAGGCGGAGCTGCTCGGGGACATTTCCTGGGGCAGGATTGAGCGGGACGAGGCGATGGGCGCGCCGATGCTGGTCTGCGCTGGTCCCTGCGAGCGGGAGAAGCGGCCGTTCCTGTGCCGGGTGTTCCCGCTGTGCCCGGTGATTGGAAGGGACGGGCGCTGGACGGTGCGGATGGATGCCCGCGCGCGGGCGGTGTGTCCGCTGGCGGGGAGCGGCCTGCGGGGACTCGATCCAGAGTTTGCGCGGGGAGCGGTTCGGGCGGCGAGGCTGCTGGCAGAGGATCCGGAGGGAGAGGCGTTTCTTGCCCGCTGGGCGGGAATTGAGGCGGAGTTTAGAAAACCTTTCCTTTGATCTGCAAGCTGCGAATCCTTGCAGGCTTCGCCTGCGAGTTAGTGCGGGCTCTTTTGGTTTGGGAAGCCAGTGGCTTCCCAAACCAAAAAATCGCCGCGGCGGCCCGCGCTTATTTGTGATGGGGCCATCGTTCATAATGCCGAGGCTCAATTTGTTGGCGCGGGCCGCCTGGGGTTACGCTGGGCTCTGCCCAGACCTGCTTAAGGGACTCTGTCCCTTAAGAATTCCTGCCAAGGAACCTGAGGTTCCTTGGATTCTCCCTTCTTTTGGGCTTACTTCTTATTCCAGCACCTGCAGGATCATACACTTCAGATACTTCGTCTCGATGCTTTGGGGCAGGATCGGGTGATCCTTGCCCTGCGTTCGATATTCCACCAGCCTTACGCGCTTCTTCGCGTCCCTGGCGGCCTGGTTCACGATGTCCTGAAACATCTCCGTCAGCACGTGCTGAGAGCACGAGCAGGTCACCAGAAACCCGCCCGGCCGCACGAGCTTCAGCCCGCGCAGGTTGATCTCCTTATACCCGCGCAGCGCCGCTGGCACGCTCGCCTTATTCTTCGTGAACGCCGGGGGATCGAGGATCACTAGGTCGAACTTCTCCCCTGCGTCGGTGAGCTCCCGCAGGTGGTCGAAGCAGTTATGCGCCTCGAAGGCAACGTTCGTCAGCCCGTTCCTGCGCGCGTTCTCCCGCGCCACCTCCAGCGCCTCCTCGGAGATATCCACGCCCAGCACGCTCTTCGCGCCGTACTTGGCCGCGTGCAGCGAAAACGAGCCATTGTGGCAGAAGCAGTCCAGCACCCTTGCATCCGGGCAGAGCGGCGCGATGGCCGCGCGGTTCTCCTTCTGGTCCAGGAAGAAGCCGGTCTTCTGGCCGTGCTTCACGTCCACGCCGAAGCGTATGCCGTTCTCGCGCATCTCCACCAGGTCGGGCACCTCGCCGCGAAGCAGGCCCGTGGTCTGCTCTAAACCTTCCAATCTGCGCACGGGCACGTCGCTGCGCTCCCAGATGCCTCGGGGCTGGACGACCTCCATCAGCAGGTCGGCGATCATGTCCTTGATGCGCTCGATGCCCAGCGACAGCGACTGCAGCACGAGGATATCGTCGAACTTGTCCACCACCAGCCCCGGCAGGAAGTCGGATTCGCTGTAGATCAGGCGGCAGCTATTCGGGTCGCACAGGAGCTTGCGGTACTCCCAGGCGTCGCGGATGCGCCGCTCGAAGAAGGCGCGGTCGCAGGGCTCGTCGTTTCTCGTGAGGATGCGCAGCGAGATCTGGGACTGGGGGTTATAGAAGCCGCGCCCGATGAACTTGCCGCGGAAGTCGCAGACATCCACGATGTCGCCGTTCTCGAACACGCCGTCCACCTTCTCGATCTCGGACGCGTAGATCCAGGGATGCCCGCCGCGCACGCGGGTCTCGCGGGTCTTGCGCAGGGTGATGGTCGCCATAAGAATCCTCCCGTTTGCGTGATAACAACATTTTAGCGCCGGGATGTAAACTTGTCCAGCGCGGGGATTCATGCTATAATGGGAAAAATGCTTTGCGGAGGAATCGGCGTGGAGAATCGAGAGGGCGTGCGCCTGAACAAGTATCTGGCGGAGCGCGGGGTCTGCTCCCGGCGGGAGGCGGACCGGCGCATCCAGGAGGGCCGGGTGAGGATCGACGGCCGGGTCGGCGTGCTGGGCGACCTGGTGCTGCCGGGCATGGAGGTCACGCTGGACGGCAAGCCGGTGACGGGCGAGGGCGAGAAGGTGTACCTGATGCTGAACAAGCCCCGGGGCATCGTCTGCACGGCGGACCCCCGGGAGCCGATGAACGTGGTGGACTACGTGGATTATCCGCTGCGCGTCTACCCGGTGGGGCGGCTGGACAAGGACAGCGAGGGCTTGCTGCTGCTGACCAGCGACGGCGACATCGTAAACAAGCTGCTGCGCGCGGCGGGAGGGCACGAGAAGGAGTACGAGGTAGAGGTGGACAAGCCGCTGACGCCGGAGTTCATGCAGCGCATGATGCGGGGCGTGCCGATATTGGACACGGTGACGCTGCCCTGCAAGCTGCGCCGCACGGGCGCGCGGAGCTTCAATCTGGTGCTGGTGCAGGGCTTGAACCGGCAGATTCGCAGGATGTGCGAGGCGCTGGGCTACAATGTGGTGAAGCTGCGCCGGGTACGGATCAACAACCTGAAGATCGGCAAGCTCCAGCCGGGGCAGTGGAGGGAATTGACATCCGGCGAGCTCGCCGGGCTGCTGGCCTCCATTCAGCGGTCGAGCGGGCTGCCTGCAAGGGAGGATGTTTAGCCTGCGGCTGGGCTGCCCTGCCGGGCACGCGGACGCCTCACGGCGTAGGATTTGCGCCTCACGGCGATGCCGCCTTCCAGGCGGCATGGATTTTGGAATCCCCACTGGGGATTTCAATCAGCAACGGCCCTGCGGGCCGTCGCTGCTGCCTGCGGGCAGGGGTACCTGCCGGCGGCCCAAGAGGGAATGGGGGACGCTTGACGTACCGGTGCCGCGGCTCAAATCTTTGATTTGAGCCGTGGCAGTCGGCCCTTCCAGGGCCGACCGAGCTGCTCAAAGAGCAGCTCGCCTTCCACTCTCCTTGGCCCCCTGGGAGGGGCCCCTGCCGTGAGGCAGCAGCGGCGATGCGCAAGCATCGTCGCTGACCGGAATCCCCAGTGGGGATTCCCAAGCCCATGCCGCAAAGCGGCATCGCCGTGAGGCGCAAACCCACGCCGTGAGGCGTCCACGTGCCCGGCAGGGCACCCTTGCCGCCGTGAGGCGGAACCCAGCAGCGGCGATGCAAAGCATCGCCGCTGAACTGGAATCCCCAGTGGGGATTCCGCACCCCTGCGCAGCGCAAGAGCGCTGCGCCATAATTCTATTCACTCTGTCCCACCTTGGTGACGTCGTAGGGCGTGGTCTGATACACGAAGTAATTCAGCCAATTGCTATACAGCAAGTTCGCGTGGCCGCGCCAGCTCACGATGGGCTCCCTGGACGGGTCGTCGCCGGGATAGTAATGCTTCGGAACTTCGATGGGCTTGCCCGCGGCCAGGTCGCGCTTATACTCGTTCTCCAGCGTGCGCGCGTCGTACTCCGGGTGGCCGAAGATGAAGAATTGGCGGTCCTTCTTGTGGCGCACCAGTGCCACGCCCGCCTCGGGGGACGAGGCCAGGATCTGCAGGCCCGGCACCGCTTCGACGTCCTCCCGCAGCACCGTCGTGTGGCGGGAGTGGGGCAGCATGAAGCAATCATCGAAGCCCCGCAGCAGCATGGATTCCTTATACTCCGCCTCGTGGCGGAACACGCCGAAGAGCTTCTTTTCCAGCGGCACCTTGGGGATGCCGTAGTGGAAGTACAGCCCCGCCTGCGCGCCCCAGCAGATGTGCATCGTGCTATGGACGTGCTGGAGGCTCCAGGCCATGATCTCGCAGAGCTCCGGCCAGTAGTCCACCTCCTCGAAGGGCATCTGCTCCACGGGCGCGCCGGTGATGACCATGCCGTCGTAGTAGGTGTCGTGCACGTCCTTGAAGGTCTTATAGAAGCTCAGCAGGTGCTCCTGGGAGGTGTTTTGGGACTGGTGCGCCTCCATGCGCAGCAGGTCGAGCTCCAGCTGCAGGGGGGTGTTGCCCAGCAGGCGCGTCAGCTGCGTCTCGGTCTCGATCTTCTTGGGCATGAGGTTCAACAGCAGCAGGCGCAGCGGGCGGATGTCCTGGGTGATGGCACGGGTCTCGGTCATCACGAATATGTTCTCCCGCAGCAGGATCTCGGCGGCGGGGAGGTTGTTGGGGATCTTGATGGGCATGGGTTTTGGCTCCTTGGGGGTGTGGTTGTTGGTTGGGGGAAAGAAGTTAGCCGGGCAGGCTTCGCCTGAGAGTTAGTGGCGGCTGTTCCGCCTTGGAAAGCCTTTGGGCTTTCCAAGGCGAAAGGCGCCGCGGCGGCCCGCGGATGGTGGCGATGGAGCGTTGGTTCGCATTGCCAGGCAATTATTTTAAACGCGGGCCGCGCTTGGAACAGGGGTGCCTATAGAAACGGAACGCAGGACTTCCGGCGGTCGGCCTTATGCCGCCGGAAGTCCGTCGCCTAATCGCGGCAGCAGGAGGAAGGCGGCACTGCCGCCCTGGGCTCCGCCCAGACCTGCTTAAGGGACTCTGTCCCTTAAGAATCTCTGCCAAGGAACCTG
>CANQGC010000007.1 GCA_947600345.1 uncultured Clostridia bacterium | reverse complement strand
CAGTCCGCCGGCCGTCCGGCAGCGCTGCGGCCGTCCGCGCCTGGGCGCGGCGGCGGCGCAGTTTCGGGCGGGCGGAGTCCGTGGATCGACGTGGCGCTCATCGCCGCCGCCGGCGCGGTCGTGGCGGTGCTGGCGCTGATGTTGCAGCTGCGCTGGCCCACGGGCTTCCCGCTGCTCGATCCGGCGGCGAAGCCCGCGAACAGCGCCGTGCGCACGATCTCCGAGATCCACTCGGACGGTCCGCTGCGCATCAACGAGATCATGACCGGCAACCGCCGCACGCTGGCCGCCGAGGACGGCGCCACGCCCGACTGGGTGGAGGTCGCCAACATCGGGAGCTCCGCGGTGGAGCTGGAGGGCTATTCCCTGGCCAAGACCGAGAACGCCGGCAGCGTGTTCACCTTCCCCGGCATGACGCTGGAGCCGGGCGAGTGCGCGCTGGTGCTGGCGGACAGCCGCCTGCGCCAGGACGCGGGCGAGGCGCTGCACGCGCCGTTCCGCCTGGGCTCCGCGGGCGACACGCTGATGCTGTTCAATCCCTCGGGCACGGCCATCGACACCGTAAACATCCCGGCGCTGGACGCGGACAGCTCCTACGCCCGCACCGGAACCTCCAAGTGGGAGCGCTGCACTACCCCCACGCCCCAGCTGCCCAACGACGCGGACAGCTACCGGCTGCTCACCCAGCCCAGCGGAGACAGCCCGGTGATCGTCAACGAGATCGTCGCCTCCAACGACGGCGCACTGGCGGCGGAGGATGGGCTGTACTACGACTACATTGAGCTCTACAACCGCTCGGGCGACGCCGTGAACCTGGCGGGCTGGTGCCTGTCGGACGACGCGGCGGAGGCGCGCAAGTGGCGCTTCCCCGATGTGACCATCGGTCCCGATGAGTATCTGGTGGTATTCGCCTCGACGCTCAACCGCAAGGAGGACGCGGCGCACCTGCACACGAACTTCTCGCTGAGCTCGGAGGGCGAGTCCGTGGCACTCACCGACGATTCGGGCCGGATGATGGATCTGGTGGAGTTCGGCCTGCTCAAGGCGGACACCGCCTGGTCGCGGGGCGCGGATGGAAGCTGGTCGGCCGCGGCGCCCACGCCGGGCGGCGCGAACGGCGCCGGTGGCGCGAGCGGCGCGGACGAATCCGCCGGGGCCGCGGAAGCCGCCGAAGCGGCGGAGAATGCGGCGACCGCGGAGGATGCCGCTGTCGCGGAGGATGCCGAAGCGGCGGAGGATGCGGCCGTTGAGGAGCAATTGTGAGGATGAAGATTGAGAAGGGGGACTGCCCGAACGGGCAGTCCCCCTGCTTTATCTCGGAGGCTCTTGGCGTCGCGCGGGAAGCGCGAGAATTGCGATGGGGTGCGGCGCAACGAAGGCGCCCGGGGTCACTCCGTCCTGGTGTACTTCGAGGAGACCCAGCCGTCCTTGCCTTCGCCGTCCGCCGCATCCTCGAACTCCACGAAATCCCAGCGCACGCCGCGGTCATCCCTGTAGCTCATGCCGGCGTAGATGGCTCTTGCGCCCTTGCGCAGCGTGCCGACGATGTAGCCGTTGAGCTCCGGCATGCGGCGGACGTTGCAGTCGCCGCTGGCCACGACCCTTTGCACGCCGCTGAGGCGGTAGAAGCTGGCGCCGTCGAAGGACGTGCCCATGTCGCTGTTGAGCTGCGCGTACTTCGAGGATACCCAGCCGTCGCCCGAGTATGTGGATATGTAGTACCACACCACGCCCCGGTCGTCCAGGTGCATGTCGCCCTCAAAGTACGCCATATCGTGCGCCGGAAGCGTGGTCACCACGTCCGCGTCGAGATCCGCCCACGAGCGCACATTGCAGCTTGCGGTCGTGGCGATCCAGTAGTCCCAGGCCTTGGCGGCGGACGCCCCGGAGGCCAGCAGCGCCAGCGCCGTCAGCGCGGCCAGCGCGCAGAACAAAGTGCGTTTCATGCGTATCCCCCTCTCCATTCAAAGCAAAAACGATCGATTCGAAAGGCAGGCCGGCGCTCATCGCGCTCCGGCAGGCACTCCCTCCGCGCCCTATCCCCTGCGGTAGTTCTGCAGCATGGAGTTCTTCAGCATCCACAGGCTGTCGGAGAGGTCCACCTTGTAGCGGTGGGGATTGAGCAGGCGCTTGTACTGATCCCAGAAGGTATCCAGATCCTCCGCGCAGTGCGCCTGGATGTCCATCAGCTTCGGGCTCTCGTACACCAGCTTGCCCTTCCGGAAGATGGGCACCTGCAGCTCCTTCATCGTGTAGTCCGTCAGCGTCATGCGCTTCCAGGTGTTGACCGGGTCGTAGATCGTCAGCGGCTTGGAGGTGTCGTAGCTCTCGTGCTCCAGGGCGATCAGGTCGGCCACGGCCTTGCCGGTCTTGCCGTCATAGATGCGCCAGAGCTTCTTGATGCCAGGGTTCGTGATCTTGACCGGATTCTCCGAGATCTTGATCTTCGGCACCGTCTGGCCGTCCACGGTCTCGGCGCTCATCTTGTACACGCCGCCCAGCGACGGGCAGTCCTCGCTGGTGATCAGCTTCGTGCCCACGCCCCAGGTATCGATGCACGCGCCCTGGAGCTTCAGGTCGCGGATCAGGTTCTCGTCCAGGTCGCCGGAGGCGCAGATCTTGGCGTTCGGGAAGCCCGCGGCATCGAGCATCTTGCGCGCCTCGCGGCTCAGGTAGGCCAAATCGCCGGAGTCCAGGCGGATGCCCACCGGCTCGTGGCCCTGGGCGCGCAGCTCCTCAAACACCTGGATGGCGTTGGGCACGCCGCTCTTGAGCGTATCGAAGGTATCGACCAGCAGCAGGCAGCTCGTGGGGAACATCTCCGCGTACTTGCGGAAGGCGGTGATCTCGTCCGGGAAGGACATCACCCAGCTGTGAGCGTGGGTTCCGGCGATGGGGATGGAGTACATCTGGCCGGTGAGCACGTTGCTGGTGCTCTTGCAGCCGCCGATGATGGCCGCCCGCGCGCCGTAGATGCCGGCGTCCGGGCCCTGGGCGCGGCGCAGGCCGAACTCCATCACTGTGTCCCCCTGGGCTGCGTAGGCCACGCGGCTGGCCTTGGTGGCGATCAGCGTCTGGTGGTTGATGATGTTGAGCAGCGCGGTCTCCAGCAGCTGCGCCTCGAAGATGGGCGCGGTCACGCGGATCAGCGGCTCGTTGGAGAACACGATCGTGCCCTCGGGCACGGCGTAGACGTCGCCGTGGAACTCGAAGTGGCGCAGCTCGTTCAGGAAGTCCTCGTCGAAGATGTTCAGCGAGCGCAGGTAGCTGAGCGCCTCCTCGTCAAAGTGCAGGTTCTGGATGTAGTCGATCAGCTGCTCCAGGCCCGCCATGATGGCGTAGTGCGTGGTCTCGTCCTTGCTGCGGTAGAACATGTCGAAGGTGGCGATGTTGTCCCGCATGCCGGTCTTGTAGTAGCCGTACATCATCGTCAGCTGGTACAGGTCTGTGAGCATCGTAAGGTTTCTCATCATCAATTCACCCCTCGTAAATCCGTGGTTCATGTGTATACAGCCTGAGCGCGAGGCCCAGCAGCAGCATCGCCAGCAGCGCCGCCGGGAGCGCCGCGTCCAGCGCGACGGCGACGCCCAGCAGTGGCACGCAGAGAGCGGGCGCCCATCGCGCGGCCGCCGCCGCGGAGCTTCGCCGCGCCAGCGCCAGCGTCAACGCCAGCAGCGCCGCCAGGCTCAGCAGCTGCGACACCCGGACCGGGCCCAGGTACAGGCTGTCCGTGCGCAGGCCCTCCACCAGCGCGCGCTCCAGCGCGTAGAGGAGGAGGTACCAGCCGAACACGTCGCCCCGCCTGCGGAAGAAGCTCCTCCGCTCGGCGATCAGCAGAAAGGCCACGATCAGCGCGCACCAGAGCGATTCGTAGAAGAACGTCGCCCAGTGCCAGCCGGAGCCGGGGATCTCCACCGCCAGCGGGAAGAAGCGCAGCTTCGGGTTCGCCACCGCCGCGCCGTAGGCCTCCCGATTGAGGAAGTTTCCCCAGCGGCCCACGGCCTGGCCCAGCGCGATGGACGGCGCGGCCAGGTCCAGCCCGGCGGCGAAGCTGGTGTGCGTGAACCGGCAGTAGAGCCAGCCCGCCAGGATACCGCCGATCACGCCGCCGTAGATGGCCAGGCCGCCCTGGCGGATGTTCAGGATGTCGGCCGGGTGGGCGGCGTAGTAGTCCCAGGAGAAGAGCACGTAGTAGAGCCGGGCGCAGACGACGGCCACCGGCACGGCGATCAGCGCCACGTTGAGCGCGGTGTCCGGCTTGAGTCCCAGCCGCGCCTCCCGGCGGCTCGCCAGCAGCACCGCCCCCAGCACGCCCAGCGCGATCAGCACGCCATACCAGCGCAGTTCGAAGCCGAACAGGGTCAGCGCCTCGCGACTGATTTCCAATAGAATCGACCTCCGCAATCTTTACTCATTATAATCATTTTGGCACGAAAATGTCAATACATCATCATTGCGCCGGGAGAAATAATCGAGTATAATACAAAATAGGCTCTCAATGGGGGTTTTATGCCCTTTTGCGAGAGTTATGCGGAAATAATCTGACAGTGATGGAGCGATGGCTATGCGCAGGAGAAGAAGGGCGACGGGAAGGTTTTACATCTTCCTGCTGATCGTTCTGGTGATCGCCTTTCTGATCGTGCGCCCGCACCTGAACCTCGGCGGCCGCGAGGCGGTCATCATGACGGCCAACACGCAGTACTCCCAGTCGATGGACTGCGTGATCATCCGCGACGAGAACGTGGTCAGCGCGGAATCGATGGCCCGCGTGGAGTACGTGGCCTCGGAGAACACGCTGGTCAACCAGGGCGACACGGTGGCCTACACCTACTCGGCGGGCTACTCGGAGCGCCTGCTCGCGCGCCTGGAGGAGACCCGCGCCGAGATCCAGCAGTACCACAAGAACACGATCCTGCAAAACATCAAGGACGCCGCGCTGGAGCGCTACGACACCATCGTGGACATGATGGTGCTGGAGTTCAAGCACCTGGTCAACCGCGACACCCGCGGCAGCCTCCTGTCCGCCGCGCGGCAGCTGGAGAGCGCGATGGTCAACCGCCAGGAGTACCTGCGCCAGAACCGCCGCGAGGACGCGCGCCTGACCCGCCTCTACGAGGAGGAGAACACGCGCATGACCAACATCCAGTCCTGGCGGCGCGTGGAGACCGCGTCCAAAAGCGGCGTCGTCTCCTTCTACACGGACGGCTATGAGAAGGACCTGACCGTGGAGAACCTCCCCTCCCTCACCGCCGCCGACGTGCGCACGGTGATCGGGGGCGGAAGGCTGAGCTCCGACTCCGGCAACTCCACGCCGGTCTACCGCCTGGTGAACCAGGACCGCTGGTACGTGGCCATCGTCAACACCGACACCTCCTGGAACCCGGTGGTCGACCAGGAGTACTACCTGCAGATTCAGGGCTTCGAGGATCTGGCCTTCACCGCCCGGGTCACCAGCGTCCAGAAGGGCGCGGGCCAGCTGCTGGCGGTGTTCGAGATCGACGACCCCATCGGCCCGCTGATCTACCAGCGCACCGGCAAGGCCATGCTGTCGATCACCATCTCCGGCCTGTCGATCACCACCCGCGCGCTCACCGAGCAGAACGGGCAGACGGGCGTGTGGCTCTACGATGTGCCCGGCGGCACGTTCATACCGGTGGAGGTGCTCTCCAATGACGGCAAGAACGCGCTGATTCAGCCGCTGGTGGAGGGCGCGCTCGACGTGGGCCAGCGCGTATTGATCAAATGAGTGAGATTATGGAACGCCGGGAAATGATAATGGCGAACGCCCGCCTCTGGCGCGAGCGCATCGCGGACGCCTCCGCCCGGTGGGGCGGCGCGCAGATCTGCGCCGTGACCAAAACGCAGAGCGCGGAGACCGTCAACCTCGCCTGGGAGGCGGGGCTGACCACCATCGGCGAAAACCGCGTGCAGGAGCTCATGGAGAAGCGCGACGCGCTGAACCCGGGCTTTTGCGTGCACCTGATCGGAACGCTTCAGACCAACAAGGTCAAGTACATCGCGCCCTGGATCGACATGGTGCAGTCGCTGGACCGGGACGCCCTGGCCCAGGAGCTCTCCCGCCGGGCGTGCGCCGCGAACCGCAGGCTCGACGCGCTTGTGCAGGTGAACATCGCCCGGGAGCCCCAGAAGGGCGGCGTGGACGAGGACGAGCTGGAGGCCCTCGTGCGCGGCTGGGCGAAGCTCCCCGGCCTCCGGCTGCGGGGCCTGATGGCGATCATGCCGCTGACGGACGATCCGGAATCGCTGCGCCCCTACTTTCGGCGCATGCGGGAGTGGTTCGAGCGGCTCCGGGACGAGGGAATTGAAGGGACCGCCTTCGACACGCTCTCGATGGGCATGTCGGGAGATTGCATCGTCGCCGCCCAGGAGGGCGCCACGATGGTGCGTCTGGGCCGGGCGCTGTTCGGCGAGCGGCAGCACAGATGATATTTGAAGCGACATTTCCCAAAGGCAGCGGCGCCCGCGCCGGGCAAAGCGGCCGAACACAAAGGGGGATCTGAAATGGCTAAGAAGGGCGGCGGCTTCGGCCGCGTTCTGGAATTGATCGGTCTGGTGGAAGAGGATGATCCGCAGGACATCTACGAGGACGAATATCAGTCGGGCGACTACGGCCGCCAGCAGAGCTATGTGCCCCCGCGCCAGCCGGTGCGTCCGCCTCAGAATTCCTCCATGGTGCCCCGGCGGTCCTACGACTCCGCGCGCCCGACGGCGCGCACGAACCGGAGCAACGGCCGCAGCCGCTTCGACCAGCCCACGCGCAGCGCGCCCAACCGCCGCGCGCCGCAGAGCGAGCCCCGGCAGGGCCGCTATGACTACACGCCCCGCAGCTCGTCCCGCTTCGGCAACCTGGACGACGCGCCCGCCGATGTGCAGCGCAGCGCGCCCCGGGGATCCTCCCGCCCGCGCACGGTGATGTTCACCCTGCGCAACCTGGAAGATTGCTGCGACGTGATCGACAACCTCATCGTCAGCAATACCGTGGTGCTGACGATGGACGAGCTCGACGTGCGGCTGATGCAGCGCGCCGTGGATACGCTCTCCGGAGCGGTGTTCGCGCTGCACGCCACCATCCGCAAGGCCTCGGAGCACACCTACCTGATCGCCCCCGCCGGCGTCGAGGTGAATGAGACCTACGACGCGGATTCCCGCTACGGCTACTAAACCCGGCCCCGACACGGATCGCTTCGGGGACTCCCCCCTAATCTCTCCTTCGCAGACGGAGGTGCGCGCCATGACGCTGTACAGATTCTTTCAGGCCGTATCGGCGTTCCTGGGCGTGCTGCGCGTCGCGATCCTGATCCACTGGTTTCTGACGCTGTTCAACGCCCGCAACGCGGTCGTGGATTGGCTGGGGATGTTCATCCAGCCCTTCGTTTCGCCGTTCCGGCAGCTGAGCCTGTGGCTGATGCGCAAGACCAACGTGCCGCTGGACTTCAGCTACTTCTTCTCGCTGATCGGGCTGACGGTGATCAACCGGCTCTGGTGGGCGCTGTACGCGCTGCTTCGCGGTGTGCGCTGATGGGCGCGGAGGAACTGGAGCGCAAGCGCCTGCGAGAGCTGGCGCTGCGGGCCGCGCACACGGGGCAGAGCTGCTTCACGCGCTTCCTGGAGCCCGCGATGGAGCGGGAATGCCGCGCCGCCGCCAATGAGGCGGGCGCGAAGCTCTCGCTCTGGGGCGGATACGCGGACGCCGAGCGGCGCGTGGCCGCCTTCTGGGCGGACGAGGCGCCCGGGGAGGCGGACTACCCCATCCGCTGCCTGGAGCTATGCTGGAATTCCAAGTACGCGAGCCCCGGCCATCGCGACCTGCTGGGCGCGGTGATGGGCCTGGGCATCGAGCGTGACTCCGTGGGCGACATCGCCCTGGGCGAGGCGGAGGGCACGGCGTACCTGTTCGTCCACCGGGACGTGGAGGACTACGCGCTGCTCAATCTGGACAGCGCCGGGCGGGCCCGGCTCAAGCTGCGCCAGGCGCGGGAGGCGCCCCGCCTGCGCGCGCCCGAGGGTGTGCTCCTGCGGGTGACGGTGGCCAGCCTCCGGCTGGACGCGGTGCTCGCGGCGGGACTGAAGCTCTCCCGCGGCGAGGCGCAGAGGCTCATCGAATCGGGGCTGGTGAAGCGCAACCACGCGGAGATCCTGCGCGGCGACGCGCCGCTGAGCGAGGGCGATCTGCTCTCGGTGCGCGGCTACGGGCGCATGCGCGTGGAGGGCTTCGAGGGAATCACGCGCAAGGGGCGGCAGGCTGTGCGCCTCTTCCGATACACGGGCTGAACGCCCGGCGAACGCACAAGCGACCACATGACTACACACCGAAAAGGAGATGCGCATATGGCAATCAGTGTAAAGGACATTCAGGAGAAGGAATTCACCGCGGTTTCGGAGAACGGCTACAGCATGGAGCAGGTGGACGACTTTCTGGACGAGCTGGCGGAGCAGTGGAGCGTGATGCTCCGCGACAATCTGAGCCTTTCCGAGCAGGTGAAGCAGCTGCAGACCTCGCTGGACGAGGCGAAGAGCGCCAACGCCGAGATGCAGAAGCGACTGCCCGACTACAACGAGCAGGCCTACTTCAAGAATCTGGAGAACGCGATCCGCGAATCTCTGATCGGCGCCCAGCGCATCGCCGATGAGACGGTGTCCGAGGCCAAGCGCGAGGCGAAGCAGACCACCGACGACGCCAACGCCACCGCGGAGAAGACCGTCGCCGACGCCAACGCCAAGGCCGAGAGCATCTCGGAGACGGCCAAGCAGACCATCGCCGACCTGACCGCCGAGGCCGACCGCCTGCGCAGCACCATCGACGACTACAAGACCAAGCTCCGCGCCCTGATCGACGAGCACCTGGCCTCCCTGACCAACAAATAGCCGGCGGGGCCGGCAGTGCCGGCTTCCACCTGCTGCCGCGAAGAAGCGACGGACTTCCGGGCCCATAGATCCAAGGCCCGGAAGTCCTGCCTCGCTTTCCGAAACAAGCCTGCCGCAAGGCGACGAAATCTGGCGCCATAAGGCCGAGCGCCAGATTTCTTCGTTTCTCCCCACCCCTCCCCACCCCAGCAGGGGCAAGGGCGCAGCCCCACCATCTCTGCCCCCGCTCCGTACCCTACCCCGTGCTCCGCCCGTACCCGCTCCCCGTCCCCCGTAGCCCAAAAACCAAAGGCTACAGAGGGCCGGTATTGTCGGCCCGATAACCGAACGTTCCGCAAGAAGTACTAACGCCAGCCCCGGGTCCAGGGCCGCAGCCCTGGTCAGGAAAGGGAGGGGAGAATCCAAGGAGGGAACGGGGAGCGCTTGACGCTCCCCATCTCTCCTTGGCCCCCCGGGAGGGGCCCCTGCCGTGAGGCAGCCAGCGGAAATCCGCAAGGATTTTCGCTGTAAGGAATCCCCAGTGGGGATTCCGCCACCCACGCCGTGAGGCGTCTACGCGGCGGCAGCCGCCTCTCCCTGCCGTGAGGCAGCCAGCAAAAATCCGCAAGGATTTTCGCTGCAGGGAATCCCCAGTGGGGATTCCCCACCCCAGGGGATCCGCAAGGGGAATCACATATTCCCCTTCGAAAAAGGGAACCCTCCCCCCAGAGAGGGGGCGATCGAAATCAAAGATTCCGATCGGGGGCTGATCGAAAAACTCATCTCCACGCTGGAGCGCATGCGCCTGGACGAATACGTCGAGTACGTGAGCAGCCGCAGGCGGCTGATCCTCAGCAATTTGTTCTACGGCATGCTGCGGGGGCTGGGCTTCTCCTTCGGCTTCACCGTGCTCGGCGCGGCGGCGCTGGTGCTGCTGCGCGGCATCATCACCGAAAACATCCCGCTCATCGGCGGGTTCATCGCGGAGGTCATCCATGAAATTGAGGCGCGGATGTAGGCTCTGGTGGCTGGCGCTTCCGGCGATCGCGGCGGATCGCCTGCTCAAGTGCGCCGCCGCGAAGTCGCTCGCGCCTTCGGGCGTGCATACCGCCATCCCCGGCATATTGAGCTGGGCCTACACCGAGAATTCCGGCACGGCCTTCAGCATGCTCTCCGGCCGCGCCCCTTGGCTGCTGATCGCCCTCACCGGCGCGCTGATGCTCGGCATACTGATCTACCAGCTCGCCCACCCTGATAACTCCGCATTGGAGCGCATCGGCCTCTGGCTCATCGTCGGTGGCGGGCTGGGCAACCTCTGGGATCGCATCGCCTGCGGCCGGGTGATCGACTTCATCCGGCTGGACTTCGTGAACTTCGCCGTGTTCAACCCGGCGGACGTGTTCGTCTGCGCGGGCGCGGGACTGGTCATACTTTCGCTGATCCTCGGCGAGCGGGGGAAGAAGCATGAGTGAACTGTTTTCGCGCGTCGTCGCCAGCGAGGAGGCCGGGGAGCGCCTGGACGTGATCGCCGCCCAGGCTGCGAACGTCACCCGCTCCCGGGCGGGCGCGCTGATCCGCGACGGGCATGTCTCCGTCAACGGCGCGCCCCAGGCCAAGGCGGGCTTCAAGCTCAAGGGCGGCGACCGGGTGGAAATCGAGCTCCCCGACGCCACGCCCGCGAAGGTCGAGGCCCAGGACATCCCGCTCACGGTCGTCTACCAGGACGAAGACCTGGCCGTGGTCTACAAGCCCTCGGGCATGGTGGTGCACCCGGCGGCGGGCAACCCCGACGGCACGATGGTCAACGCGCTGCTCCACTGCCTGGACAACCTGTCCGGCATCGGCGGCGAGCTGCGGCCGGGCATCGTGCACCGCATCGACAAGGACACCTCGGGGCTCCTGCTCGTGGCGAAGAACGACTTCAGCCACCAGGCGCTGTCCGAACAGATCAAGGCCCACAGCGTGCAGCGCGCCTACCTGGCCATCGCCCAGGGCAACTTCCGCGAGGACGCGGGCACGGTCTCCGGCCCCATCGGCAGGCATCCGGTGGACCGCAAGCGCATGGCCATCGTGCCGGACGGCCGGGACGCCACCACCCACTGGCGGGTGATCGAGCGGCTGCGGGGCGCGACGCTGCTCGAGTGCCGGCTCACCACCGGCCGCACCCATCAGATTCGCGTGCACATGGCCTCCATCGGTCACCCGCTGCTGGGCGACCCGCTCTACGGGCCGAAGAAGATGCCCTATCCGGTGAAGGGCGGGCAGCTGCTGCACGCCTTCCGCATCGGCTTCGTGCATCCCCGCAGCGGCGAGGAGCTGCTGTTCGAGGCCCCGCCGGAGCCGCGCTTCGCCGAGTGGCGGAGGAGATTGAAGCAGAACTGAACGCAGATACCGCTGACGTACATTATGACGTACATATGGAGGGAATCCAATGAGCAGACTGGGAGACGCCATCCGCCGGGCGCGGCTGAGCGCGAAGCTGACGGAGAAGCAGCTGGGCAAGAAGTGCGGCATGGCCGAGAGCGTCATCAAGGACATCGAGTCGGGCAGGCGCATCGTATCGGACGAGCAGGCCCAGCGCATCCTGAAGCTGCTGGGCAGCGAGAGCCCGGTGTCCACCGAGCTGGAGGTGGCCGCCGAGCCGGAGGTGAAGCTTCGCCCCCGGCCCCGGGCCTACGTGGTGCCCGCGCCGGTGCCGCCGGAGCAGCAGAAAGCGACCGACGAGGCCACCGATGCCTGGCTGGACGCGCTGGGCGGCGTGGTGCGAAGGGTGCCGGTGGTGGACGAGAACGGCGTGGCCCTCGACCACGTGCTCACGCCCATCATCGACAAGCGCATCGAGGGCGGCGCGCCGGACAAGGTGCTCTACTTCCGCATGCCGGACGACAGCCTGCGCGGCTTCCGGGTACACGCGGGCGACCTGCTGCTGACCGTGCCGGACAACATGGCCCACGACGGCGCGCTGATGCTGGTGGAGCACAAGGGAAGGCGCATCGTGCGCAAGGTGCAAAAGCTCGACGGCCTGCGCATCCAGCTGCAATCCTTCGACCGGGAATTCGAGATGGTCATCGTCCCCACGAACCAGGCCCGAATCCTTGGCCGCTGCGTCAAACTCCTCCGCACCCTTTAGGCCCGCAGTGCGGGCAGCCACCTGCTGCCGCGGAAGGAGCGACGGACTTTGGGGGCCATAAGGCCGAGCCCCCAAAGTCCTGCGTTGCGTTTCTGTAGGGGCGGTAGTACGAAGCACGAAATCCAGCGCCATAGATCAGAGCGCTGGATTTCTTCGTTTGGGAAACGGGAGGTTGCGGCTTCTGCCGGAGCGACGGCAGGAACGCGAGGCAGGACTTTGGCCTCCCTCCGAGGACAAAGTCCGTGAAAAGCGCGCGACAGCAGAAGGGAGATTCCAAAGGACCTCAGGTCCTTTGGCAGAGATTCTTAAGGGACAGAGTCCCTTAAGCAGGTCCGGACAGAGTCCGGAACGGGTCCGGGCGGAGCCCGGCGTCACCCCAAGGGCCACGCTCCCAGGCGGCCCGCGGCGTCAAATCAAACCCCGGGCCAAACGCGCCAAGGCCCCATCGCCTCCAATCCGCGGGCCGCCGCGGCGCGCCTTTAAAATCGGGGAAGCGATCGCTTCCCCGATTTTAAAGTAGCCGTCACTAACTGCTTGAAACCACGAAGGCATTCAACAGCGACTTGGGCGGCATGAAGTTTGCCTGATTCGCGCAGCAAGTGACAATTCAAATGCAGCAATGGAAATGACGGCCCAAATCCGAACCATTTCATCCCATCGCTGGCTTAAGTAGCTATGCAAATCGGCCAATATAGTACAGCACCGTGTTCCCATCGCGGAGGGCATCGGTTCGAGTCCAATACAGACCACCAAGCCGCTCGGAAGGGCGGCTTTTTCATGTAAAAAATAACATAGAAAAATTTCAATGATTCTATTGACAAATCGTCCTCCGCAGAATATAATGGTTGACGGATAGAGGATATTCTATATTTGAGGAGGCGATTCCGTGGAGCAGGTTTATGTGGATACGGCAAAGGCGCTCAAGGCAATCTCCGATCCCAAGCGTTTGCGCATCGTCGATATGCTCTCCTGTGGGGAATTGTGCGCCTGCGAGATCCTCGAAGCCTTCCACATCACCCAGCCCACGCTGTCCCACGACATGCGCGTGTTGATCGAGGCGGGCCTGGTACAGGATCGCCGGGAGGGAAAGAATACCTTCTATTCGCTGCGCAGGGATCGCTTTGAAGCGCTTCTGCATACGCTGGAGGATGTGATCGAGGCAAAGGAGGATTGCATTTGCCATCGGTCAAGCCCGGAAGACTGACCGCGAAAACGATGCCAAAGGACGGCCGCCGCAGGCATCGTTTTTTCGGGAGTATAGATAGAAACATTTCAATTATTCGATATAGAGGGACATGAAATGTCAATCTGGGACTTTGTGCAGGGCGAAGTGCTGGGCATGGCTTGGCTGAACCGATGGATCGGACGCTTGCTTGCGGCGCTCGGCATGGATGGAAATACCCGCATCGGAGGTAGCGTGCAATTCTTCCTCTATGATACGATCAAGATCATGGTGTTGCTGGGCTTCCTGATTCTCGTGATTTCCTACATCCAGAGTTACTTTCCCCCGGAGCGCACCAAGCGCATCCTCGGGCGCTTTCACGGCATCGGGGCGAATTGCGTCGCGGCGCTGCTGGGCACGGTGACGCCCTTCTGCTCCTGCTCGTCGATTCCGCTGTTCATCGGCTTCACCAGCGCGGGACTTCCGCTCGGCGTGACCTTCTCCTTTCTGATCTCCTCGCCGATGGTCGATCTCGGTTCGCTGGTGCTGCTCATGAGCATCTTCGGATGGAAGGTCGCGGTGCTCTACGTGTTCCTCGGCCTGGTGATCGCCGTCGCGGGCGGCACGCTGATCGAGCGCCTGGGGTTGGAGAAATACGTGGAGGAATACATCCGCAACGGCAGGGCGCTGGATATTCCGCAGGAGGAACTGCACTTTGCGGATCGCCTGAAATACGCATGGGAGCAGGTCGTCTCCACGGCGAAGAAGGTGTTCCCCTACGTGCTGGTGGGCGTAGGCATCGGCGCGCTAATTCACAACTGGATTCCCGAGGATTTCATCATTCGCATTCTCGGCGGCGGCAATCCCTTCGGCGTGGTTCTGGCGACCATCGCGGGCGTGCCGATGTACGCGGATATCTTCGGCACCATTCCGATTGCCGAGGCGCTGCTGGCGAAGGGCGCGCTGCTGGGTGTGGTGCTCTCCTTCATGATGGGCGTGACTACGCTCTCCCTGCCGTCGATGATTATGCTTCGCAAGGCAGTCAAGCCGAAATTGCTGGGCATCTTCATCGGCATCTGTACCTTTGGTATCATCGTTGTCGGTTACTTCTTCAACGCGATACAAACCGTCATTCTTTAGGCAACACCACACAAAGGAGGTGGTCGTCCGGCGAATGAATTTTTCGTCAGATGCAAGTGCAGATTTCGAAGGCTTACTGGAGGTAAGTCGAGAAAGCTTCACGCCGCAGATGGCGGAAAAGGCATCGTCTGACGCACCGCCGATTTGGGTGGGGGTGCCGTTAGAAAAAGAGGAGGAATCATCATGGCACTTTTCAACATTGGCAAGAAGAAGGAACAAGAGAAGAATACTCCGACCTGCGCCTGCAATTCCGCCCCGGCTGCGGAAACCCCAAGCTGCTGCTGCGGTCCCGCACCGAGCGCGGAGAAGGTTGCGGCCAACTGCTGCGGCGCGGCGACCGATGGCATCTGCTGCGTCAAGGTGCTCGGCGCTGGATGCAAGACCTGCCACGAACAGTACGAACAGGCGAAGCTGGCGATGAAGGCGATGGGGCTTTCGGTGGAGGTCGAGTACATCACCGATATGCCGAAGGTCATGGAATATGGCGTGATGCGTGTGCCCGCGGTTGTCGTCAACGAGCAGGTGGTGGTTCAGGGCAAGCTGGTAAAAGCCGCCGATTTGGAAAAACTGCTGCGGGGAATGGGGTATTAAAGAAGCGGTTTTCGTGACCGCAGGAAGCGACTCTGTGGCTCAGATGGTGGATTTAGGAAGGTGATTCAAATGAGCAAGCGCACGAATTCGGGCATCAATTTCTTCCAGAAATATCTGACGCTAGCGTGCGTGTGATTCAGGTGAAAGGGACATAACTATTGTATTTTAGCTCGATTTACCGGACAGGAACGCCTGAATTCGCTCGCCGTCCTTCAGCCCCTTTCGGTAGAGCCGCATGAGCGGCTCGGGGTCGCGCGTGAGCGTGCTTACGCCGCAGGTGTCGTCGGGGGAAACGATCAGCGCCCTGCCCTGCGCGGCGTATTCCCGGGCGCGCGCGACGCCGGCGTTGTAGGCGTCCGCCCGATGGCGCAGCTTTTCGGCGGCGACGGGATACTTGCGCTGAATGCCCCGGGCGAACAGGGGATCCTTGCCGGGCTGCCGGGGCACGCCGGCGGGCTTGGTCAGCAGCACCACGACGCGGTCGCAGCCCAGCTCGAACGCCTTCTCCACCGGCACGGGATCGGCCAGCGCGCCGTCGAAGTAGGCGATTCCGTCGATCGCGTAGGGCTTGCAGACGAAGGGGATGGCGGAGGACGCCTTGCAGATGTCGTAGTTGTCGCGCCCGATGTCCGCCTTGGTGAAATACTTGGCCTCGCCGCTGACGGCCTCGGCCGCCACTACGATCAGCTCCATCGGATTTCGAACCAGCGCGTCGTAGTCCACGGGGGATTCCCCGCCGGTGTTGCTCAGCGTGCCGTAGACGTAATCCAGGTCGATGTACGAGCCCGTGCGCAGGAAATTGCCCAGGCTGGCGTACTGCTTGCGCAGGCCATACTTGGTATAGAACGCCAGATTGCGCTCCCGCTGTCCGGCGACGAACGACGCCAGATTTGCGCTGCCCGCCGAAACGCCGATGCCGAGGTCAAAGCGAATCGAATTTGCCAGGCAGTAGTCGAGCACGCCCGCGGCGTAGATGCCGCGAAAGCCTCCGCCCACATCGACGACGCCGATCCTCTCCCCCATCGCAAACGCGCCTCCATTCACATCTTGCTCGTTCCCATTCGTCATAGTTTCCCACCCGCTTCGCCCCGTCGGCGCTTGTCCTCCTCGCTCCTCCGAATCATGCGCTCCACCGTGCCGGTGCGCAGCTCGCAGAGGCGGCGGAAGGACGCGCGCCATTCCTCGGTCAGGCCGTGGTTCAGCCAGTCGATCATCAGCCCGTAGCACTCGCAGGCGTAGGTGTTGATGATGATCGCCCGGTCGCCCTCAAGGATGTCAGCCCGCGGAAAGGCCGCGTCCATGTAGGTCGTCACGGCGAAGTGGGCGTATTCCATCAGATGGCGCTCGAAGATCTCCCTGTTCCGGGAATTGTAGAGGTGCAGCGCCCTGCGCCGGTGCGCGCAGATGTACTGCATCGCGGCGTCAAAGCACTCGTACAGTGAACTGACGCCCGCGTAGTTGGTGATGATCTGCCCGAAGAAGGAGCGCACCACCTCGTCGACCAGCGCGTGGATGTCCGCGAAGTGGTAGTAGAACGTGTTGCGGTTGATGCCGCAGTCCTCAACGATGTCCCGGACGGAGATCTTGTTGATCGGCCGCTCGTCCAGCAGCTTCAGGAAGGAATCGACGATCGCCTGCTCCGTGCGCGACGACATGGAATTCCCTCCCTTCGTGGTTCATCCCTTTCATTTTACCGAAATTCTTCCGATTATGCAAGGCGAAACCAGGCCGGATTTTTGGGCAATTTGCGCCGAATGCCCAAAAACCAGACATTCATCCCCGTTTGCATGTTGCGCCACCGCCGTCCGGCTGGTAGAATCAATCCTCACAGAATGTCGGCGAAGCAATGCGGAGAATGGAGGTATACTTATGGAACGCAAGCGCGTTGTGGAAAAGATGCAGGGATTCGCGATCAACCAGGCGCTAAACTACATTGAGGGCAACCCGGAGGAGAACATTCCCAAGCTGATGGCGCTGGTGGATCGCTTCACGCCGGACGATTGGTATGTGGGCCAGCGCAACGCGATGCGCAGCGCCATCCGCAAAAAGAACAACTGGTATCAGCTGATCCTCAAGATCTACGAGCTGGACGCCGGGGCGCGCGAGGCGATCTTTCAAAATCTTCTGTTCAACGCCAGCCTGAAGGGCAGCGCGATCCAGAAGGAGGCCGAGCAGCGTGAGGGCTGCAACATTCCCTGGGCGATCCTGCTCGATCCGACCTCGGCCTGCAACCTGCGCTGCACCGGTTGCTGGGCGGCGGAGTACGGCCATCAGCTGAACCTGTCGCTGGAGGACATCGACTCCATCATCCGCCAGGGCAAGGCGCTGGGTGTCTATATGTACATCTACACCGGCGGCGAGCCGATGGTGCGCCGCAGGGATCTGATTCGCCTGTGCGAAATGCACCCCGACTGCGAATTCCTTGCCTTCACCAACGGCACGCTGATCGACGAGGATTTCTGCCGGGAGATGCTGCGGGTGCGGAACTTCATCCCAGCGATTTCGCTGGAGGGCTTCGAGGAGGCCAACGACTCCCGCCGCGGCGCGGGCATCTTCCAGAAGGTGGCCGCGGCAATGGCGCTGCTCAAGGCGCACAAGCTGCCCTTCGGCATCTCCACCTGCTACACCAGCCGCAATTATGCCGACATCACCAGCGAGGAATTCTTCGACTACATCATCGACAGCGGCGCGCTGTTTGCGTGGTTCTTCCACTACATGCCGGTGGGCAACGACGCCGTGGCCGAACTGTTGCCCACGCCCGAGCAGCGCGAGGCGGTCTACTGCAACATCCGCGCCTTCCGCCAGATGAAGCCGTTGTTCACGATGGACTTCCAGAACGACGCGCAGTACGTGGGTGGCTGCATCGCCGGGGGGCGGAACTACCTGCACATCAACGCCAAGGGCGACGTGGAGCTCTGCGTGTTCATCCACTACTCCAACGCGAACATCCACGACTGCTCGCTGCTGGACGCGCTCAAGAGCCCGATCTTCATGGCCTATCACGATGCGCAGCCCTTCAATGAAAACATGCTGCGCCCCTGCCCAATGCTGGAAAACCCGGAGTGCCTGCGCAAGATGGTTCGCTCCACCGGCGCGGTCAGCACCGACTACCAGAGCCCCGAGAGCGTCGATCACCTCTGCGACAAGACCACTCCCTATGCCGCCAACTGGACGCCCACGGCGGAAAAGCTCTGGAACAGCGGGGATTGAGGCGTGTCATGAAGAAAGCATGGAAGCGAAAGACATTTCTAAAGACGGTCTGGCGGGAGATGACGCAGAACAAGGGGGCGTTCTGCGTCTATCTCATACTGCGCCTGCTCGTCATCGTGACGCTGATCATCAAACTATTGGGGCAGAAATATGAGGATGTTCTCCTGTGCCTGCTCACGCTATTCCTGCTGCTGTTGCCGCAGATCGTCCAGGTCACCTTTCGCGTGCATTTCCCGTCAAAGCTTGAAATTGTCCTGATTTGCTTTGTCTTTGCCGCGGAAATACTCGGCGAGGTGCAGGCATTTTACCAGCGCATTCCCCATTGGGACGCGATTTTGCACACCGTCAACGGCTTCCTCTGTGGCGCGGCCGGCTTCTCCCTCGTCGAGATTCTGAACAATAAGCCCAACCTGAAATTCGAGCTGTCCCCTGTGTTCATGGCGCTGGTCGCCTTCTGCTTTTCGATGACGATCGGCGTGCTATGGGAATTCTTCGAATTTGGCATGGACCGGATCTTTCTCCTGGATATGCAGAAGGACACGGTTGTGCAGACCATCTCCTCCACGCTGCTGGATCCCAGCAAGGCAAACATCCGAATCGTAATTCCCGACATTCAAAGCACGCTGGTGAACGGAAAGGCATTGGGCATCGCGGGCTATCTGGACATCGGCCTGATCGACACGATGGAGGACCTCCTCGTAAATTTCATTGGAGCGGCACTGTTCTCCGTCCTCGACTACTATTATACGGCGCAAAAAGGCGGCAGCTTCATCGAGGATTTCTTGATTGTCAAAAAAACGAATAGAAGCGCTTGAAGCCAAATGCGCTATATTCGATAAGACCGATTCAATAAAGAGAGCACCGCACCCTTACCGTGGGGGCATCGGTTCGAGTTCAATGCAGACCACCACAAGTCGCTCGGAAGGGCGGCTTTTTCTATGGCTTGACAAGCGTATGCGGAAACACTAAAATTGAGTATTATCGCCACTTTGGGCTCTTGATTGCCGTCTAATTATTATCGGTGACGGTGAAACGGCGGATGAGGGGGAATTGTCCGTGAAGAAATGCACCTTGTTGGCAAATCGCGTGCTAACATATACAGCCATAGGATTGATCGCATATATGTTCGCCTTGCTTCTCCTTTGCTTTTTGGTTGGGGTTGAAATCGCCGGTTGCTTGGCAATCTTGCCCATGCATTTAATCGTTGTGATCACCATGTGCTGCATTACGCCTCGCTGGTGTCTGCTCATCACCTTTGATGAAGAAGGCGTGACGTACAGGCCCCTCTTCCGAAAGGGAGTTCGGATGAAATACTCGGACTATCCCCGGATTCAATACGCATACTACATGCACGGGAACGGGGTGGTCGCCTACAAGGTTCACTTCTTCGTGTTGACGGACCGGCGACTGAGCAGCGACGAATCCTCGCACATCAACGACGTCGCGCCCGCGCAGAATTTGATCAAGATTCGCTACACGCGCAAGACCTATCAGAAGCTGGTGGCTGCGCTGCCCCCCACGACCGCCTTTGAGATCGAGCTGATCTATAAGATCTACATTCAAAAGGAGAAATCCCGCGTCCGGCTGTTAAAGTAGGCGGTTGCGCGCCTCTCGAAGGATTTCCGCTATCTCCGGAGGAGGGAGGTCAGCGCCTCCCTCAGCTTGGCGGTGTCGATTGGCTTGGCGAGGTGGCTGTTCATGCCCGCTTCGAAGGATTTTTTTCGGTCCTCCTCGAATGTGTTCGCCGTCAGGGCGACGATTGGGATGCGCGACTTGGCCGCGTCCGTCATGGCCCTGATTCGCCGCGTCGCCTCGTAGCCGTCCATGTTCGGCATCTGGATGTCCATGAGGATCAGGTCGTAGTATCCCGGCTCCGCCTCCTGCAGCATCTCGACGCAGGCCGCGCCGTCCTCCGCCCGCTCCGACTGGACGCCCATGTCCTCCAGGAGCGCCATCGTGATCTCGGCGTTCAGCTCGTTGTCCTCGGCGAGGAGGATTCTCCTTCCCGGAAGCACGTCTGAATTGTCCTCCGGCTCCGAAACCGCGGACTCCCCTGGGCGGTCGGCAATTCGGTGCGTCAGAGTGACGCGGAACGCGCTCCCCTTCCCCGGCTTGCTCTCGACCTCGATCGTGCCGCCCATCATGTCCACGAGCCGCCTGACGATCGCCAGGCCCAGGCCGGTGCCGATGATCTTGCTCTGCGTGGTATTGCGCTCCCGGGAGAAGGATTCGAACAGGTGCGCCTGGAATTCCTCGCTCATTCCGATTCCATCGTCGGACACCGTGGTCTGGTAGGTGGCGTATCCCTCCCTTTCGCAGGGCAGCTCCCGCAGCTCGACGCGGACGCTTCCGCCCTCGGGCGTATACTTGATCGCATTCTCGATCAGATTGGCATAGATCTGCTCGACCTTTGCGCGGTCCAGGAGCACATAGTGGTGCTCCACCGCGACGTCCTGCGTGAAGCGGATGCCCTTCTTCCGAATCGTCTCGGCGAAGCGATCCTTCAGCGGCAGGTTCGGATCGATGAAATATTCCTCCTCCTCCAGCGTCACCTCCCCGCTCTCCATGCACGCCATGTCCAGCATGTTGTTCAGTATGGACAGCAGGTGTTCGCCGGAATCCTCGATCTTGCGGAGATGGCCGTTCACCCTGTCCGGCAATCCCCGCTCCTGTTCGAGCAGCCGGGCATACCCCAGGATCGCGTTCAGCGGCGTGCGCAGGTCGTGGGACATGTTGTTCAGGAAGTAGGTCTTCGCCCGGTTCGCGGCCTGCGCCGCGGCGAGCGCCTCCTCCAGCCTTTCGCTCTGCTTCACCCTTTCCCGGTAGTCGCTCTGAACCAACAGCACGTACTCGAGCCCCGCCAGCAGCAGTACGACGACCATGCCGATTCCGAACAGCAGCAGCAGGTTGGGCCCGCTATACCAACCGCCCGAGGGGGAGACCTCCAGCTTCCATTGGCTGTCCCCCATCTCAAACAGGTAGGAAGCGGCGTCCGCCGCCACCGCGCCCGCGCTGGAAACCTCCTCAAAAGTTCTGTCCCACGGGGAGGCGGTCTTCGACAGCCGAAAGTCGTAGCCGAAGCCCGTGAGGCCGCTCACCGCCTCCGAGAAGATCTCCGGCACGCGGATGATCACGATCGTGAAGCCCCAGAACTCCTCGCTTCCGTCCTCCCCTTCCAGGTAGACCGGGTTTCGAACCGCGATGCCCTCGCCGCCCTGCCGCAGGGAAAACGGCCCCTGCACGATCATCACGTGGTTGTCCCGGGCGTATCGCGAGATTTCTCCGCGGTCGGGGTCGTTGATCAGGTCCATCTTGCCGGCCTCGTTTCCTTCCGCCGGATAGATCTCCCGCACGAAGCCCCCGGGCGCGATCTGGATGCTCTGGATCACATCCGTCATCAGGTCCTCCGCCACCGTGGGGAAGCGGTTGATGTAGCCATCGTTGCTGACGATGATCTCTTCCAGCGCACTCGTGACGCCGATTCCGTTCACGATGTCCGCCCGCATATGCTCCGCGTAGGTCATCGCGTCCAGCTCCAGCTTGGAGCGGGTGATCGTCACCTCATAGTTTCTGTATGCCGCCAGCGCCACGATCGTAAAGATCGTCCCGATCAGGACCGTGATCAGCGGAAGAAGGATTTGTTTCTTATTGCTCCTGGGCGTAAGCGCGCCCCGCCAATCCATGCGCAACACCTCCCGGCCAGTGGCGGTATTTAAAGAAAGCGTCCACAAACGCAACATCTTGCTTACATTCATTATACCATATGGCGCGCCGGATTTCCATAGCGGGGCGATGTTTTCGGGAAAAACGCCGCGCCCGCCCGGCGCTTCCCCGCGCGGGCGGCTTTTGCTATTGCGCCCCCGGATGGGATGTGCTAAAATGGAGTCGTTCGGACGGCAGGTTCCGGGCGGGCTGCGCGGGGTCAGGGGGGACGAAATGAAGATCACATCGCGGTTTACGGTGGCGGTGCATGCGATGCTCGCGATCCTCGCCCTGGGGGGCGAATGCAAGATGACGTCGGACTTCATCGCCTCGAGCGTCAACGTCAATCCCGTGGTGATTCGCAGGACGCTATTGCGCCTGAAGGCCGCGGGGCTGGTGGAGGTCCGGGCCGGAAGCGGCGGCGCGCGCCTGGCCAGGGAAGCCGGGGAGATCACCCTCTACGACGTGTACCGGGCCGTCGACAGCGTGGAGGGCAGCCTGTTCAACTTCCACGACCAGCCGAACCCTCAGTGCCCCGTCGGGCGGAACATACACGCCGTGCTGGACGGGCACCTCCTGGCCGCGCAGGCGGCGATGGAGGACGAGCTGAAGTCCGTCACCCTCGCCGATCTACAGGGGCAACTGGAGGCGCTGGAGTAGCACCGTTCGCCCGCTTCGCTGGGAGCGGGTTTTTTGCGCAGAAAATTTGCTGTAACCGTTGACATTACAGCGATGGTGTGCTATAATTACGTTGTAATCGAAAAGATTACAACTATATATCCCGGAGGTGTCTTCCATGGCAAACTATCAGAAGGTGAACGTACCCGCGGCGGGCCGGGTCGAGTTGCACGACCAGTTGGGGCTGACGGGCGCGGAGATCAGCGTGAACGCCATGCCGGCGGGCGCGGGCGTGCCCTTTGTGCATGCGCACAGGCAGAACGAGGAGATCTACATCGTGCTCGAGGGCAAGGGCTGCATGACGATCGACGGCGAGAAGGTGGAGCTCGCGGCGAACGACTTCCTGCGCGTCTCCCCCGCGGCGAAGCGGCAGCTCTCCGCCGCCGCCGACAGTGGCATCAAGTATCTATGCATCCAGGTGAAGGAGAACTCGCTCGAGGGCTACACCGCGGCGGACGCCGTCATGCCGGGCTGAGGTGGGGGCTTTGTCGCTGAGGAATTGGAAAGCGGATGAGGTTGTTATGATCCGCCCCGGAAGGGGCGGATTTTTGCGTTGGATGGGGGTGTTTCTGTTTGGCGAACGTTGGGGAAGGGGTACCGGTTCGTGATGCGGGGCGTTCGTTTGCTCTTTGGTTTGGAAAGCCATCCGGCTTTCCAAACCAAAACTCGCTTCGAGCGGCCCGCGGTATGGAGGCGATGGTGCCTTGGTGCATCTTATCATCGCTTTGATTGAATACCGCGGGCCGCTGGGGTGACGCCGGGCTCTGCCCGGACCCGCTGGGCTCCGCCCAGACCCGGCGGGCTCTGCCCGGACCTGCTCAAGGGACTCTGTCCCTTGAGAATCCTTGCCAAGGAACCTGAGGTTCCTTGGATTCTCCCTTCTGGGGGGACGAGGGGTGGGCGAAATGACTTGATTCCTCCAGTTTATAAAATTTTTGCAGGAATAATGGAACTTTTCTCCAGGGCGCGCGTCTAAAGATGGTCTGTTTCTTTATCACTGAAAGAGAGGCCCTCGACGATGCACCGACTTACCGCCGCGCTGCTTGCGCTCGCCCTGCTGATTTCCTGGATTCCCTGCTCCTCCAACGACGCCCTCGCCGATGGCTTGCCTGGCCCAGAGGCCATAAAGGCGCTCCAGCTCGATCTGATCGCGGCGGGTTTCCTGTCCGGCGGCGCGGATGGCGTCATGGGCCCCGCCACGGAGGAGGCCATCCGCTCGGCGCAGCAGGCGCTGGGGCTCGCGGTGAGCGGCCAGATCAGCTCCGAGCTCCTCTCCGCGCTGCGGCGAGACGCGTTTCCCCTGCGGCGAGACAGCCGCGGCGGCCTCGTCTATGAGCTTCAAAAGCCGCTATGGGACTGGGGCTTCCTCGAGAGCGAGCCCGACGGCAGCTTCGGCGCGGCCACCGAGGGCGCGGTGGTCGAGCTACAGCGCCTGGCGGTGGCGGACTTCGCCGCGTGGATGCAGGCGCGCTCCGACGAGGCCTATGCCGCGATGGATGCGCCCGCGGACCTGGCGGTGGATCTGCCGCTCTACAGCGCGGAGAACATCCCCTGCGACGGCGCGGTGACCGAGGACTGGTTCCGCTTCCTCGTGGATGAGTACCACTTCGCCTGGGTGACCGCCGCCCCGGGCGACGCGGGCGACGGCGTGAAGCTGATCCAGCGCCGCCTGCACGCCCTGGGCTATCTATACTCCGGCCCCGATGGCAGCTTCGGCGCCGGAACGGAACTGGCGCTGCGATACTTCCAGCGCAGGAATTCCCTGCCCCAGACCGGCGGCTGCGACGCGGCCACCAGCGCCGCGCTGTTCTCCAAGGGCGCGACGCGCTCCGACGAGTACGTGATGCCCTACGCGGCGCTGGTCAGGCGCGCCGAGAGCCGGGTGTACATACTGGGCTGGGACGGCGCGGGCTACAACGTGCCGGTCAAGCGGTTCAAGTGCTCCTGCGGCGCGCGGCGCACGCCCACTATCGAGGGCACCTTCTACTGCGAGGGCCCGATCGCCGAATGGTACTACATGCAGAGTTCGAAGGTCTGGGTGCGCTACGCGTTCAAGATTCAGGGGAATTACTTCTTCCACTCGGTGCTCTTCCGCCACAGGGGCGATAAGAATCCGACGCCCAACTCCAAGGCCAGCCTGGGCGAGAACGTCTCCCACGGCTGCATCCGCCTGGCGGTGGATGATATTCGATGGATGTATGAGAACTGTCCGAAGGGGTTGAAGGTGGTCATCGAATGAGCTTGGGCGGAGGGGCGCCTTGGTTGTGGAGGATTGGAGAGAAGCGGATGGGGATGGGGTGATCCGCCCCGGAAGGGGCGGATTTTGTGCGTTGGATAGGGGGGTTGGGTTTGGCGAACGTTGGGGAAGGGGTACCGGTTCGTGATGCGGGGCGTTCGTTTGCTCTTTGGTATGGAAAGCCCTTTGGCTTTCCATACCAAAACTCGCTTCGGGCGGCCCGCGGTATGGAGGCGATGGTGCCTTGGTACATCTTACCATTGCTTTGATTGAATACCGCGGGCCGCGGGGGATGCCGGGCTCTGCCCGGACCCGCTGGGCTCCGCCCAGACCTGGCGGGCGCTGCCCGGACCTGCTCAAGGGACTCTGTCCCTTGAGAATTCCTGCCAAGGAACCTGAGGTTCCTTGGATTC
>CANQGC010000006.1 GCA_947600345.1 uncultured Clostridia bacterium | reverse complement strand
GAGCCCACTTCGGCCCTCGACCCGGAGATGGTGGGCGAGGTTCTGGAGGTCATGAAGGAGCTGGCCCAGGACGGCATGACGATGGTGATCGTCACCCACGAGATGGGCTTCGCCCGCGAGGTCGCCGACCGCGTGCTCTTCATGGACGGCGGCTACATCCTGGAGGAGGGGACGCCCGACGAAATCTTCAACCACCCCCAAAACCCCAGGACGAAGGACTTCCTCAATAAAGTTTTATAGCCGGCAGTGCCGGCCTCCACGTGCTGCCGCGCATAGGCGACGGACTTTGGGCGGCATAAGGCCGACCGCCCAAAGCCCTGCGGTACTTTTCTGAAGAAGCCTAAGTACAAAGCGACGAAATCCTGCCCGTAGATCATGGGCAGGATTTCTGCGTCTTAATAGCACACGTAGAATGGGCGCTTTGATGCCTAGTTGTTGTCCGGGTCAATAAATCCTCCTCGGCTCCTCCGTGATGCCGTACATCTCGCAGAACTTCTTCAAATCATCCTCCCCGCGAATCAGCATGACATCCTCAAAGTGCGAAGTCCCCTTCTCCAGAAACCCCGCCACCTGCTCCCCGGTGCAAATGCTGCACCGCACCACCGGCTCCTTGCGCTCACGATCAAACCCCCGCGCCTCCGCCTTCACCTTTCTCCGAAACATAATCCCGCCCCCAATCCACAAATCAACCCAAAACCAATTCCCAAAAACCAAACCTCCCACAATACGAACTCAACCATCCCAGCAGGTTCCAGGGCGCAGCCCTGCCGAAGCGAAGCGGAGGCGTTCCACGTAGCCCAAAAACCAAACCCACCAGAGGGCCGGTATTGTCGGCCCGATAACCGAACGTTCCGCAAGAAGTACAAAGGCCAGCCCCGGGTCCAGGGCCGCAGCCCTGGTCAGGAGAGGGAGGGGAGAATCCAAGGAGGGAACGGGGGACGCTTGACGTCCCCCATCTCTCCTTGGCCCGCCGGGAGGCGCCCCTGCCCGCAGGCAGCAGCGACGGCGCGCAGCGCCGCCGCTGACCCGAATCCCCAGTGGGGATTCGGAACCGCTCCCCCGCAAAGCCAGGGGTATAAAAAAGGGGGGCTGCCACCCAGGCAACCCCACCCCTTTTACTTCGCGAAATCTACCGCTCGCGTCTCGCGAATCACATTCACCTTGATCTGCCCCGGATACTCCATCTCGGCCTCGATCTTCTTGACGATCTCGCGGGCCAGGATCAGCGTGCCGGCGTCGTTGACGTCCTCGGGCTTGACGATGATGCGCACCTCGCGGCCGGACTGGATCGCGTAGCAGGTCTCCACGCCCTCGAAGGAGTAGGCGATGGATTCGAGCTTCTCCAACCGCTTGATGTAGTTCTCCAGCGACTCGCGCCGCGCGCCCGGCCGGGCCGCCGAGATGGCATCCGCCGCCTGCACCAGCACGGCCTCCACGCTCTTGAACTCCACGTCGTTGTGGTGCGCCTCCACGGCGTTGACCACCAGGTCGCTCTCGTGGAACTTCTTGCACAGGTCCGCGCCGATCGACACGTGCGTGCCCTCGACCTCGTGGTCGATGGCCTTGCCGATGTCGTGGAGCAGGCCCGCGCGCTTGGCCAGCTGCACGTCCGCGCCCAGCTCCGCCGCCATCACGCCCGCCAGGTGGCTGACCTCGATGGAGTGCCGCAGCACGTTCTGGCCGTAGCTCGTGCGGAAGCGCATCCGGCCCAGGAGCTTCACCAGCTCCGGATGGATGCCGTGCAGGTTCGTCTCGAATATGGCCTGATCGCCCGCCTCGCGGATCTGGTTGTCCACGTCGCGGCGGGCCTTCTCGACGATCTCCTCGATGCGCGCCGGGTGGATGCGGCCGTCGGCGATCAGGCGCTCCAGCGCGATGCGGGCAACCTCCCTGCGCACCGGATCGAAGGCGGAGATGATGACCGCCTCGGGCGTGTCGTCGATGATGAGATCCACGCCCGTCGCCGTCTCCAGCGTGCGGATGTTGCGGCCCTCGCGGCCGATGATGCGGCCCTTCATATCGTCGTTGGGCAGGGCCACCACGGAGACGGTGGTCTCCGCCACGTGGTCCGCCGCGCACTTCTGGATGGCGGTGGAGATGATGTCCCGGGCCTTCTTGTCGGCCTCCTCCTTGGCGCGCTGCTCGATCTCGCGCACCATGACGGCGGCGTCGTGGTAGGCGTCCTTCTGCACGCGCTCGATCAGTATGTTCTTGGCCTCGTCGGTGGTCATGTTGGCCACGCGCTCGAGCTCGGCCAGTTGCTTGTCGTGCATCTCCTGGGCCTCGGCCTCCAGGCGCTCGGCCTCCTTGTACTTCTCGTTGAGCTGCTCCTCCCGGGTCTCCAGGTTGTCCAGCTTCTTGTCAAACTGCTCCTCGCGCTGGGCCACGCGGGTCTCCAGCCGGGTGACCTCCTTGCGGCGGTCGCGAATCTCCTTGTCCAGTTCGTTCTTGAGTCGAATGATTTCCTCCTTGGCCTCCAGCACGGCTTCCTTCTTCTTGTCCTCCGCCTTGCGCGACGCCTCCTCCAGAAGGTTGCGGGCGTACTCCTCGGTCTGCCCGATCTTCTTCTCCATGGCGTTCTTGCGGTAGAAGTATCCGGCCGCCAGGCCGATCACCAGCGCGACGAGCGCGATGATCACGGTGACGATACCGTTCACGATTTCTTCCCCTTTCCTGCTTTGCTTCGAATTCTCCGAACCGATTGCGTTCCCATTATGACTCGCGCCCTCGCACAAAGCGAGACCGGCGGGCAGGCGCAAGCGCCGGCCAGTCGGTCCGAAGAAGAAATATGCACTTGAAAACGGATCGCGCAGACACGTCCGCGCGCACGGCTCAACCGCGCCTTGGCGCTCGATTCGCGTAACGCAGGCCCCGGCGCTCCGCGGCAAACACAAAGTAGCCGTCCGCCTCGCGGATCTCCACCCCGCCGAAGACGGATATCAGCTTGTTCTTGTACCACTCCCGCCGCTTCGTCACCATGTACAGCCTGCCGCCGATCTTCAATCGGTTGAATCCCTTTTCAATAAAGCCCTTTGCCACGGAAAAATCCGTCTGGTACGGCGGATTGGAAAGGATCAGATCGAAGCCGGTCTCCTCGATGTCCCGGAAGCCGTCCGAGACCACGCACCGCACTCCGCCCACGCCGTTCCGCTCCGCGTTCCGGCGGGCGGTCTCCACCGCCACCGGATCGACATCGGACAGAAGGACATTCTCTTCTCCGGCGATCTTCGCCGCGACGATGCCGGCAATGCCGCACCCGCAGCCAAGATCCATTATGCGCATACCCGGGAAGATGTGTACCTGCTTGAGCATCGCGAGCGTGCCGCGGTCGGCGTGCTCCGGGGAAAACAGCCCCCGCCGGGTCTCCAGCGTCACCCTCTGGCCGAGGATTTCCGCCTCAAAGCCCATGCACCCGCGCTCGTCCGCCATGCCGGCGCTTCGCCACCTTCGCCGAGTGATTCGTCCATACAATATTATAGCACACCGCGCGCCGGAAAAAATGAATAAATCGCGTCAGTTTGGAAAAAATGTGTTCAAATTTTGTTGGGAGGACGAAAAGTGCCCGTCTACCTCGCCGCGCTCGTCATCTTTGGCCTCTACCTGAGCGCCGTGCCGGTGAAGTTCGCGCTGACGCTGCGCCTGGATGGGCGCGTGGGCTTCGGCGCGGGCGCGTCCCTGTTCGAGGGCCGCTTCGCCCTGAAGCGGGCCCGGCTGCGCGCCAGCGGCCGGAAGAAGCATCTGCCCTGGCGGCGCGCGAAGCTGGATCTCGAGAAGTGCCGCGCCGCCGCCGGGATCCTGCGCCGCCTGCTGGGCGAAACCCGCCTGGAATCGCTGCGCCTCAGCGGCCGCGTGGGCCTCCACGACGCCGCCCGGACGGCGCTGGCCTGCGGGTTCGCCCGAGCCGCCGGGGCGGCCCTGAGCGCCGCGCTGGCCCCCGGAGCGGTGCGCTTCGATGTGGAGCCAGACTTCTCCGGCGGCGGCTGCGCGCTGGAGCTGGCGGGGATATTTTCGCTCTCCGCCGGGCAAATTATGCTCGGCGCGCTTCGAGGCGCGATTGAATTCGCCCGGGAACGGAGCTCCGGGCTGCTTGACGAATCTCTTCCAAGGAGGGTCCGCGAATGGACAGGCATCCCATTGAGAACATCATGACCACCACCATGGAGAACATCCGGGACATGGTGGACGTCAATACCGTGATCGGTTCGGCCATCGTCACCCAGGACGGCTCGACGGTGATCCCCGTATCCCGGGTGAGCTTCGGCTTCGTGGCGGGCGGCGGCGAATACCGCCTGAGCGATCAAAAGGCGATGAACGCCGAGAGCGAGCGCATGCCCTTCGCCGGGGGCACCGGCGCGGGCGTGACCGTGCAGCCGCTGGGCTTCCTGGTGAGCAACGAGAGCGGCGTTCGCCTGCTCCCGGCCCAGCCCTACGCTCCGGCCGACCGCATCATCGAGCTGGCGCCCCAGCTGATGTGCGAATTGAAGAAGTTCCTGCAGGCGAAAAACGAGGCCAGGCGCTCCAGGGCCACGCCTCCGATCCCCGTGGATTGAGGCGAAGACCGCCAAAATCGTAAGCGGACCGTCCCGCGAGATCCCAGAGGATCTAACGGGGCGGCCCCTTAAGGCGGCCTTTCCCTTGATTAAACGCCACTTTGCCCCCCTCCATCATTGTATTTTCGTTACTGCGGAAAAGCCATTTCCATTATATTACAAGAATAGGGCGTTGTCAATGGAAATGTGGGGTAATTTTTCTCACATTTTTTTCGTTTAAATTTCAAGAAAATGACGCAACTCCTGCAATGCCCGGAAATAATTCGCTTTTTTCTGCAGGAAACGTCCGCCAGCGTCTCAAAATTGACAGCAATGTTCGGCTTCCTTCCCGCCCCGTGAATCCCCCGGAAATTAGACAACATTTAGACATTTCCCTTCGAAATTCCCCGCGCAACCCGAGCGAACCGGCACACGCCGGTCCGCTCTGACCGCGTTAAAACAGGCCCAGGAACTTGGATAGCTTCGGTATCTTCTCCTGCTGGGTATCGCCGCAGTGCACGCAGTGCCGCTGGCGCTCGCCCTCGGCCTCCTTGGTGGGCTCGTAGAGCGTCTCCCACTCGGTGTACTCGTGGCCTGTGGAAGGAATCTCCTCGCTCTCCACGACTTCCTCGCAAACTGCACAATACTTCGCCCGCTTGCCGGACTGAGAGCAGTTCGACTCGCGGACCTCGACCCAGTCGCCCACCACGTGGCCGGTTGCGGGGATGGTCTCGGTCTGCATCGGCGCATAGCATTCCTCGCAATATAGCGTACGCACGCCGTCGGTCGTGCAGGTGGGCGACAGGTCCGTGCGCCACTCGCCTTCGACGTGTCCATGGGCCGGGATGGTTTCCGTCCCCAGCGACTCCTCGCACCGCGGGCAGTAGCTCAGGCGTTCGCCCTCGGTCGTACAGCCGGGCTCGCTGAGGGTCTCCCACACGCCATTGACGTGACCGAGCGCCGGAACGGTTTGGGTTTCCATCTCCACGCCGCAATTCTTACAGAAGCGCTTCTGCTCGCCCTCCTCGGTGCAGGTGGCCTCGCGGGTGGTCGTCCACTCGCCCGCCCGGTGACCCAGGGAGGCGATGGGCTTCGTCTCCAACACCGTGCCGCACAGCTGGCAGGCACGGGCCTCCTCGCCACCCTCGGTGCAGGTCGCTGCGCGCGTGGTCTTCCATTCGCCGCCCTTGTGGCCGAAGGCAGGGATGTTCTCGCTGGCGGTCAGCGCGTTGCAGACGGTGCAGCGCTGCTCAGCGTAGCCGTCCTCGGTGCAGGTGGCCGGAGCGAGCTGCTTCATCTCACCCGGGATGTGCTCGCCCAGCGGCACGGCCTCGCACTTGAGCAGCTCGCCGCATGTGGCGCATTCGAGGGTGCGCAATCCATACTGAATGCAGCTCCCTTCGATGGCGGTCCCCTCCTCACCCTCCTTGTGCCCGGTGGCGGGGATCTCCTGGGTCTGCAACAGCTCGCCGCAGTCCACGCAGAGCTGGCCGTAAGCCCCGACCTCCTCGCAGGTCGCGGGCTGCCAGATGGACCACTCGCCGGGGGTGTGCGGCGTCATGGGAATCTCCTCTACCTCGATTTTCTGATGGCAGAGCGTACATTCAGATACGCGCTTGCCGACACTGGTACAGGTCGCTTCAACAGCGGTTTCCACCTGATCGCTGAGCACGTGATAGCCATCGTAGCAGATGGAGAAACGCGCCTCAACGATTATAGCAAACCCATTAAGCGCTTCAATGTAAAAGGTTTCATTTTCGTTTACACCAAACTGAAAAGTATAACTCTTATCAGCATCATAATCTATTTGTCCTGAGTGAGCAATCTTGGTTCCATTCGAATCGAATACGGATAATTCAATCGTAGAACACGGTTTTATGTTTATAGTACAGTTTCCGGTCACAGGCGGAGTTATTGAAAACCAACCATAACGCATACGCCCGTTAACTAAATACACGATCCCTGGTTCCAATGCTTTTGCTGAATTTCGATCTTCTCCACCACTCACTGATGTTTCAGCATAACTCAATGAAGCAACTCCTACGGCCAAGATAATTACAAAAACGAGCCAGCGCATCCTCTTCATACCGTTCTTCCTCCCTAGTTAAGATTGTAGCTTCATTATATTATAACTATAGGTTATTGTCAATGAGTCGCTTTCGGATTTTCCCATAAATCTCTCCGGTTGTTAGAATACTGTCTGATGGGGGTGGTGGAATGCTTGCGAACTTGAAGGCGCTGCGGCTGGAGTACGGAATCAGCCAACAGAGACTGGCCGACGCGATTCAGGTGAGCCAGCCCTCCATCAATAAGTACGAAAACCACAACATCGAGCCGGATATATTCATACTGTCCAAGCTGGCGGACTTCTTCAATACGTCCATCGACTACATCGTGGGGCGCACGGACATCCGGCGGCCCATCGAACACACCGAGGCGTTTCATCTCAACGACGAGGAGATGAACCTGATCCTGCGCTTCCGCGCCCTCAACGAGCGCGAGCGCCGGTGCGTCAACACCGTCGTCGAGACGCTGCAGGAGAAGTAGCCGCGCCCCGCTCAGAGTTCAAATCCCCTCCGAACCCGCATAGCTTAGAGAAGCCTTTGCGAAACGGAGGGGATTTTCATGCTGCCCACGCTGATCCTGAGCGCGCCGCACGCGGGGATACTCTACATCAACGGGCGCTTCGCCGGGGAGGTCGGCCCGGAGGAGGCGCTGATGCGGCCGGTGAACCCCCGGGGCGCGGTGTACCTGGACTACCGTCCGCTGGACGAGAGCTGCCGGGGCATGGCGCGCAGGCTGGTGTTCTCCGGCGGCGAGCCGATGGCGGCCTCGGCGGAGGAGGCGGAGGGCGCGGACATCGTGCTCTGGCCCGGCGGCGCGGTGGAGATCGAGCTCAGCCCCGAGCCCCGGCGCGGCGAGGCCAGGCACTTCCAGGCGGCGGGTCGGGCGCTCACGCTGGAGTCGGACGGCCGGCTGCTCTGCGAGGGCCGGCAGCTGGCGCTGCTGCCCCCCGGGGCCCAGCAACCCGAGTACCGGGCCCTGAGCGGCGGCGCGGCGTTCCTGGGGCTGTGCGAGGGCGGACGCTACCTGCTGACCGCCGACGCGGAGCTGCGCACCCAGACGGGCCTGCTGCGCGCGCGGCAGATCGACATCGAGCCGGGCGGCAACATCCGCGCCGTCGCCGCGCGGGACGACCAGGTGGGCCACGCTACGCTGGAGAGCTGGCAGCTGCTGCCGGAGGGCCTGCGACTGCTGGCATCGGAGCCCGCCTGGGCGGACGGCGCGCCGCGCTGGCCGCAGACCGCGTCAGAGACCGCCCGCGCCGCCGTGGAGGCCGCGCTGGCCGGGCTGGACGGCGAGGCCGAGGGCTACCTCTCCCCCGCCCTGCGCGCCCGCGCGCCGCTGCGGGGCATCCGCGAGAAGTGCGATTTGTGCGTGGGGATGAAGTACGCCGCGCCCGACCCCCGGCCCTGCGTGGGCCTGCTTCGGCTGGAGGCCGCTAACCTGGCCCGCGTGCGGCCGATGTACTACCGGGTAAGCCCCTCGGGCGGACTGCAGGGGGCCTATCAGATCGAGGAGCTGGAGCTGGGCTAGGCTCCGGTAGAAACGCAACGCAGGCCTTTGGCCCCATGATCTACGGGGCCAAAGGCCGTCGAAAGCACGCGGCAGCAGAAGGGAGATTCTTAAGGACCTCAGGTCCTTAAGCAAGGATTCTTAAGGGACAGAGTCCCTTAAGCAGGTCTGGGCGGAGCCCAGCGTAACCCCGGAGCCTGCGGATTGAGGACAGAGGCAACGCTTCCAGGCGGCCCGCGGTATCCAATCACAGCTTTGGCAATGCACACCAACGCCCCACCACCCCCATACCGCGGGCCGTCACGGCGCGGAGTTGAATCGGGAAGCCGTATGGCTTCCCGATTCAAGGCAGCCGCACTAACTCGCAGGCGAAGCCTGCTGCCTGCAACCTTTCAACAAAGCAACAACGATGCGAGCTATGCTCATAGAGTATAATCATAGAAAAAGGGCTGTCCTCCTGAATAGCGGCGCGATTTGCCGCGATTGGGAGGGGGTCCTTTTCGATTCGTCGGCTTTGTGGTTTGGTGCCATCGCTTGCGGGCATTCGCGGCGGTACGTTAGAGAGTTAGTGGCGGCTACTTTTAAATCGGGGAAGCTGCGCTTCCCCTCATAAAAGGCGCGCCGCCGGCGGCCCGCGGTATGGTGGCGAAGGAACGTTGGTACGCCTTATCATCGCTTTGGCTTAATACCGCGGGCCGCCTGAAAGCGTTGCCTCTGTCCTCAACCCGCAACCGTCTGCCGAAGCGCTGCCACCTGGGGCCACGCTGGGCTCCGCCCAGACCTGCCAAGGAACCTGAGGTTCCTTGGATTCTCCCTTCTGCTGCCGCCTGCTGGGCGTTGCCTTTTCTCCTCAACCCGCGGCCGCCTACAAACCGCAGCCTCTGGGGCTACGCTGGGCGCTGCCCAGACCTGCCAAGGAACCTGAGGTTCCTTGGATTCTCCCTTCTGCTGCCGCGTTGGGGATGAGGCCTCGGTGCCCCAAAACGAAGACCTCTGGCCCTCGGATCTATGGGGCCAGAGGTCGTGCTCCGAACCAACGCTCCTTCAGAAACGCACCGCAGGACTTTGGCCCCATAATCTACGGGGCCAAAGTCCGTCGCCTAGTCGCGACAGCAGGTGGAAGCCCGCACTGCGGGCTACACTTTGAAGTTGACGGACGTGTCGCCCGGGGCGCCTTTGCCGAACTCGTAGTCGTTGCCGGGCAGCACCGCGTTCAGTATGATGCCCGCCAGCGCGCCCACCGCCAGGCCGGACAGGCTCACCGAACCCAGCACCAATCTTCCCGTGTTCGAGAACGTGATGCCCAGGCTCAGCCCCATGATCAGCGCCGCGATGATGATGTTCCGGCTCCGCGTGAAGTCCACCTGGTTCTCCACCACGTTGCGCACGCCCACCGCCGAGATCATGCCGTACAGGATCAGACTCACGCCGCCGATCGTCGCCGTCGGCATCGCCGCGATCAGCGCCTCAAACTTCGGGCAGAACGCGAATATGATCGCCAGCACCGCCGCGATGCGGATCACCCGCGGATCGTACACCTTCGTCAGCGCCAGCACGCCCGTGTTCTCGCCGTAGGTCGTGTTCGCCGGCGCGCCGAAGGCCGCCGCCAGCGCCGTCGCGATGCCATCGCCCAGCAGCGTCCGGTGCAAGCCCGGCGCCGCCACGAAGTTCTCGCCCACGGTGGAAGAGATGGCGCACATGTCGCCGATGTGCTCGATCATCGTCGCCAGCGCGATGGGCACCATGATGGCGATGGACGACACCAGCAACCCCGTATCGCAGTTGCCGAACAGCGAGAACACCGTGTCCTTCATCTGGAAGGGGAAGCCGATCCACGCGGCTTCCTTCACCGGCGTGAAGTCCACCTGCCCGCAGATGGCGGCGATCACGTAGGAGCCGACCACGCCCAGCAGGATCGGTATGATCTTGATCATGCCCTTGCCCCAAATGTTCGCGGCCACCACGATCACGATGGCCAGCAGCGCGATCCACCAGTTCGCCTCGCAGTTGTTGATCGCCGAGTTGGCCAGCGACATGCCGATGCAGATGATCACCGGGCCGGTGACGATCGGCGGGAAGAAGCGCATCACGCGCTTCGCGCCGAACGCCTTGAACAGCGCTGAGAGAATCACGTACAAGAGCCCCGCGCAAATCACGCCCACGCCCGCGTAGGGAATCCAGTTCAGCCCCTCGGTTTCGCCGATGAGCTGTTCGACCGCCGCGTAGCCGCCGATGAAGGCGAAGCTCGAGCCCAGGAACGCCGGCACCGAGCCGCCGGTGATCAGGTGAAACAGCAGCGTGCCCAGGCCCGCGAACAGCAGCGTCACCGCCACCGGCAGGCCCGTGAGCACCGGCACCAGGATCGTTGCGCCGAACATGGCGAACATGTGCTGGAAGCCCAGCAGCAGCATCTTGGGCGCGCCGAGCGTCCGCGCGTCACGAATTCCGTTTTCCGACATACGAATCTTCCTCCCGTCAATTCTCCGTCCGTCGACCGATTGCCTTCAAACCGGGCCCCCCGTCAAGCCCGGGCAACTCCAGAGCCGGGTCCCGCGCTCCCGCAAAGAAAAAGCGCCCCCACCGCAAGCGGCGAGGGCACGTAACGTGCACGTTCGTATGCAAAGTGCCTTGCCGATCTCGCGGGATCGAGTGAAAGGAACCCTACTTCGAACATTATAGGCAGAATATTCCTTCGCAAATAGCACAATGCGGTTAATTTTCAGCGCAAACCCCCAGCAATTCGCGGCCGTCCCGGCGCAAGGCGCTCAAACCCAGGACAGCTGCTTCTTCTGCCGCACGCAGTCCATCAGATAGAAGTTGATGAGCCGCTGGTAGGGGATGCCGGTCAGCTCCGCCTGCGCCTTGAAGTAGTCCACCGCCTCGGCGTCCAGATTGATGGTCACCTGCTTCTTGAGCTGAGAAGCGTACGGATTCCGAATCCCCTCGGAAAAATCGTATTCTTCGCGCATCGAATCACACCTCCAGTTCATTGTACTGCCGCGCTTCCTGCGCTGTCGCTCTCCGCGCCGAAATGATGCGGATGACATTGTCCGCCCCACGATAGCAGTGGCAGACCAGCAACAGCCGCGCCATCGCGCTGAAGCCGAGCAGTATGAAGCGCTCCTCAACCTCCGAATGGTCGGGATCGGGAATCAAAACTGCGTTCTCATCGTAAAACACCGTCTCCGCCTCTTCAAATGAAACCCGGTGCTTTGCCTTATTCTTCGCGTTTTTGTTCTCGTCCCATTCAAAGTAGATTCCATCCATAATTATATTATAATTATAATATAATGCTTTGTCAAGATGCGAACGGCCATCCGCCGCCGGATGGCCGTTCGCTGTGTATCCAATGAAGGAAATGCCTGCGGATGTAAACGCGCCTGTCTTTCTCCTTTCGCGCTTACAGGTCGTGCCGCTTGCGGCCGCGCTCCGCTTCGCTGTCCTCCGCCGCGGCGATGTCCGCCTCGGTGATGCCGAGCGCATCCATCACTTCGGCCTCGCCGCGCGCATTGGCCAGGTTTCCGTCGCTCAGGCGATCCTGCGCCAGGGTCAGCAGGCGATAGTTCTCCTCGATCTCGGCCAGGCGGTTGAATTCCTCCGGGGACAGCAGAATCGCCGCGGGCACGTTGTTCTTGAGCACGACCAGCTGCGGCTCGCTCTTGAGCCGCTCAAATACCTGCGTCGCCTGCCCCTTGCTGAACTGCGAGATGGATACGAGGGATCGCAGGGTTTCCGCGCTGATGGACATGCGCGCCACCTCCTTCTTCCACCCCTATTATACGCCCTCCGCCGGAAACAATCAATGAATTCGGAAAATTTTCCTACCATGCGGCGCTTGTGGGGCGAATCCGCTTCTATCCCCGAATTCGCCTCTCCGTGGCGCGGACCTCGTCGATGAAGGCTTTGGCGTCGGGGGCGCCGTAGAGGGCGGAGCCGGCGACCATGACGGTCATGCCCTGCTCGATGAAGGGGACGCAGGTGGTGGGGTTCAGGCCGCCGTCCACCTCGATCAATGCGTCGCAGCCGGCTTCGTCCAGCATCCTGCGGATCTCGCCGACCTTGCGGATCGTGGCGGGGATCATCTTCTGGCCGCCGAAGCCGGGGTTGACGCTCATCACCAGCGCCAGGTCGAAGTCGCCCAGCACGTACCTCAGGCACTCCGGGCTGGTGGCCGGATTGAGCGCCACGCCCGCCAGCGCGCCGGTGGCGTGAATCTGCTGGAGTACCCGGTGCAAATGCACGGTGGCCTCGGCGTGGACGGTCACGATCCGCGCCCCCGCCGCCGCGAACTCCTCCACGTACTTCTCGGGGTTCGCGATCATCAAGTGGGCGTCCACCGGCAGCGAGCACCTGGCCGCCGCCTTCAGTATGCCCTGGCCGAAGGTGATGTTGGGCACGAAGTTGCCGTCCATCACGTCGTAGTGGAGGTAGTCCGCGCCGGCCGCCGCCATGCGCTCGATCTCCTCCCCGATCCTCAGAAAGTCCGCCGCCAGCAGCGACGGCGCAAGCTTAATCATAGCGCTCCCTCCATTTGATTCGCATTTCGCTCAGCAGCTCCACGTAGCGCCCGTGGCGGGCCGGATCGATCTCCCCGGCGGCCACGGCCTCCCGCACCGCGCACCTGGGCTCGCTGGCGTGGTAGCAGGGCTGGAAGTAGCACCGGCCCTCGTAGGGCTCGAACTCGGGGTAGCTGTCCTTGAACTCCACCGGGTCGAACACCTCCGTCTCCAGCAGACTGAAGCCCGGCGTATCCAGCACCATGCCGCCCTCAGGCAGCGGAATCAGCTGGGAGCTGCGCGTGGTGTTCTTGCCCCGCTCGATCCTTTCCGACAGGTCGCCCGTCTCCAGGTCGAGCCCGTACAGCGCGTTGATCAGCGAGGACTTGCCCGCGCCGCTCTGGCCCGCCAGCGCGTGCACGCTGCCGCGCAGCAGCGCCCGCAGCGCCTCGACGTTCTCCCCGGTGTGGGCCGACACGGCGATGGCCGACACCTCTGCGCCCCGGTACTGGCGCGCGATCTCCGCGGCCGTATCCGGTTCGAGCTCGCACTTGCTCACGGCCAGCACGGGCTCGATGCCCCGCCGCCGGGCCGCGACCAGCATGCGGTCCACCAGCGGCAGATCCGCCGCCGGGGCCCCCGCCGAGGCCACGATCACCACGCGGTCGATGTTCGCCACCGGCGGCCGGTCCAGCTCGTTCCTCCGCGGCAGTATGGCCTCGATCCAGCCGTCCTCTTCGCCGCTGCCGGGCGTGAACTCCACATGGTCGCCCACCTTGGGCTTGCTCACCCGGCGCAGCTTGCGCTGGGCGCGCAGCGTGTAGCGCTCGCCCGCATCGTCCATGGCGGTGTAGAAGCCGCCGATGCCCTGCAATATCGTTCCCTGCAAAGCTTCCTCCGTCTCTCCCTGCTATTCGAAGTCCAGGCGCAGGCTCTCGAAGAGCACGCCGCCCATGTAGATGTTGACCGTGTGCACGCCGCGCTCGGCGCTGGAAAGGCTCGCCGTGTGAGTGCCGGCGTCGAGCGACTCGCTGAAGGCGGTCACCACCGCGCCGCTGGGCGTGACCAGCTCCACCTGCGTCTGCAGGCCGTCGAGCGGAACCATCAGCGTCAGCGGCGAGCCCGGCGCGTAGCGAACCTCCTGGTTCCGGCAGAGCGTCAGGTTCACCACGGAGCCCGCGAGCACCTGGGTGTAGGGCGCGATGCTCTGGCCGATCACCATGCCAGACTTGGCGTCGGGGGATTCGGCCTCGCCCACCTCGCCCAGCGCGAGCCCGGCGCCGTCGAGCACCGCCGCGGCGCTCTCCAGATCCATCCCGGCCAGGCTCGGCACGGACACGGTCTGGGCGCTGACCCTCACGCGGATGGGCGCGTCCTTGGATGTCCAGCCGGGATCGTGATCGACGGACACCACCGTGCCGATGGGCGCGTCGCTCTGCACGTACTCCAGCTCGAAGTCCAGCACGCCGGCGTCCGCCAGCGCGGTGCGGGCATCCTCGGCGCTCCAGCCGGTCATGTCGTCCAGCAGATACCACTGGCTGCCCAGGCTCACCGTGAGGGTAATCTGCACGTCCCGGCGCATGCGCTCGCCCGGCTCGGGCGATTGCAGCATGACGATGCCGTCCTCGTAGTCCTCGCTGTAGGCGTTGACCACGTTGGTGGCGATGCCCATGCCCTCCATGCTCTCCACGGCCTCGAACTGGGTCGTGCCGATCAGATTCGGCATCACGATGGTGTTGCGCAGCGCCGACAGGTAGAAGGTCACGGCCACGACCGCGCAGACGGCGATCACGCCCGCGACGAGGAGCGCCATGCGCAGCAGCTGCCCCTTGTCGTCCAAATCGGGGCGCTTGGGGCGGTACGCGTGCCGGCGCTCGCCCTCCACGCCCTTGGGATAGTGTACGAAGCCGCCCTTGGGCTGGGTGATGGTCTTGCGCAGGTCCGCGGCCATCTCGGCAGCGTTCTGATAGCGGCCCGCCTTGTCCTTGCACAGCGCGCGCATCACCACCTCGTCCAGAGCCTTGGATACCTGGGAGTTGTGGCTGCGCACGGAGCGGGGCTGCTCGCTCACGTGCTTGAGCGCCACCGAGACCGAGGTCTCGCCGTCGAAGGGCACGTGGCCGGTGAGCATCTCGTAGAGCACGACGCCCACGGAGTAGAGGTCGCTCTGCTCGTCGGCCACCTCGCCCTGGGCCTGCTCCGGGGACAGGTAGTGCACGCTGCCCATGGCGGAGCCGTCGCCGTCGATCCTGGTGCTCTGGGAGGTCTTCAGCCGGGCGATGCCGAAGTCGGCCACCTTCACCTGGCCCTCGGAGTTCACCAGTATGTTCTGGGGCTTGATGTCCCGGTGCACGATGCCGTTGCGGTGGGCGTGGTCCACCGCGGCGAGGATGCGCAGCGTCATCCGCAGCGCCACGTCCGGGTGGATGCGCCCCTCCTCGCGGATCATCTGCTTGAGGGTGCGCCCGTCCACGTACTCCATGACGATGTAGCGCAGAAGCTTGGCATCCCCCTGCGCGTCCGGCGCGTCCGAAACTCCGCCCTCCGGATTCGCGGCCCCGCCCCCGTCGTCGACGCCGACGTCCAGGAGGTTGACGATGTTCTCGTGGGACATCTTGGCCGCGGCCTCGGCCTCCCGGCTGAAGCGGCGCACGAACTCCATGTCGGATTCGTACTCCGGCCGCAGCACCTTGATGGCGACCGTGTGGTTTGTTTCCATGTCCAGGGCCCGGTACACGACGGCCATGCCACCCGTACCGACGACAGCTTCGATCCGGTACCGGCCCGATAGGACCCGTCCGATCATTGCCGCGCCTCCCCGTCAAAGGTGATGAACATCGCGGTGATGTTGTCCGTGCCGCCGTCGGCGAGCGCCGCGTCCACGGTGGCGGACGCCCGCTCCTCCCAGCTCGCCTCCCGCTGGGAGATCGCCAGGATCTCCCGCTCCCCCACGTGGTTGGAGAGCCCGTCCGTGCACAGGAAGAACACGTCGCCGGGAATCAGCTCGATCTGCACCAGATCCACGTCCACGCGCTCGGAGGTGCCCAGCGCCCGGGTGATGATGTTGCGCTTGGGGTGGTACTTGGCCTCCCGGGGCGTGATGAGCCCCTTGAGCACCATCTCCTCCACCAGCGTGTGGTCGATGGTCAGCCGCATGATCGCCCCGTTGCGAATCAGATAGGCGCGGCTGTCGCCCACATGGGCGATGTGCGCGTCTCCGTCGTACACCGATAGCGCGGTGAAGGTGGTGCCCATGCCGTTGTAGGCGTTCACCCGCTTGGATTCGGCGAACACCGCGGCGTTGGCGCGCTCCACGGCCCTGCGCAGCGCGGGGCCGTTCCAGCGCGCCTCGCCGCGCATCGCCTCCGCGAAGGACTTCGCCGCCAGGGAGCTGGCGACCTCGCCCGCGTTGTGGCCGCCCATGCCGTCGGCAATGGCGCAGAAGCGCTCGCCCTCCCCCGGCGCGTAGTAGGCATCCTCGTTCAGGGAGCGCACCTTGCCGATATCCGACCGCGCGTATACTTTCATCGCTCGCACCTCCGCGTACTTCGCCCGCATGGCTTCTCTTCAAACGCCAGGCCGGGCTTCCGGTTTTCATTTATATAAGGTATATGCGTATAATTATGAGACGCTGGGGCGTCCGCCCTCCGGCGGGCGCTAGGGCCGCTTCTCCGCCAGGTACCTGCGCCGAAGCTGGCCGCAGGCGCCGTCGATGTCCGCGCCCATCTCCCGGCGCACCGTGGCCGATACGCCCCGCTGCTCCAGCCGCTGCAAAAACGCCTGCACCTCCCGCCTCGACGGCGCGCAGAGGTTGCGCTCCTTCACGTCGTTGAGCGGGATCAGGTTCACGTGAGACTGGAAGCCCCGCAGCCGGGAGGCCAGCTCGTCGGCGTGGCGGAGCTCGCAGTTCACGCCCTTGACCAGCGCGTACTCGAACACCGCGCGCCGGCCCGTGACCTCCACGTAGTGGCGCACCGCGTCCATGACCTCGCCGTAGGGATGGGCCTGGGCCACGGGCATGAGCTTGCGCCGGATCTCATCGTTGGGCGCGTGCAGCGAAAGCGACAGCGTCACCGGCAGGCCCTCCCCGGCGAACTGGCGGATGCGCTCCGTCAGCCCGCAGGTGGACAGCGATATGTTGCGCAGCGATATGTTCAGCCCCTCGGGCGCGTTCACCAGCCGCAGGAAGCGGACGACGTTGTCGTAGTTATCGAAGGGCTCGCCGCTGCCCATCAGCACGATGTTGTGCACGCGGCGACCTTCATCCTCCCCCCGGATGTGCCGGTTCGCGGCGACCACCTGGCCGAGGATCTCCCCGGCGGAGAGGTTGCGCACGCGGCCCTCCAGGGTCGATGCGCAGAAAGCGCAGCCCATGCGGCAGCCCACCTGGGTGGACACGCAGAGCGTGTCGCCGTAGTGGTAGCGCATGATCACGCCCTCGATCAGGTTTCCGTCGCGAAGCTCATAGAGGAACTTCTCCGTGCCGTCGAGCTTCGAGCGGAAGCTCTCCCGGATGCGCACCGGGTTTGCGACCGCCACTTCCGCAAGCTTCCCCCGCAGCGCGGCGGAGAGGTTCGTCATCTCTGCGAACTCCGCGCCCCGGCTCAGCCACTGGGAGAGCTGCTTCGCCCGGAACCTGCTCTCGCCCAGGGTCTGGGTGACGAAGCCTTCCAGCTCGGCGGAATTCAGCCCGAGCAGTTCAACCCTGTCCGCCATCACGCCCCCGCCTTTCTGCGCAGGCGCGCGATGAAGAAGCCGTCCAGCCCGTCGCGGCTGGGCAGGATCTGGATTCGGCCGTCCCTCCACTCCCCGCGCAGCGCCTCGGGCAGCCAGGCGCAGCCTTCGTCCGGCGCGAACTCCGGGTGGCGGGCGAGAAAGGCGTCGATCTGCTTTCCGTTCTCCTCGGGCAGGATCGTGCAGGTGGAGTAGACCAGCAGCCCGCCGGGGCGCACGTAGCCCGCGCAGGCGTCGAGTATGCCGCGCTGAACCTCCGCCAGCGCCTCGATGCCTTCCCCGGTCAGCCTGTATTTGATGTCCGGCTTATCGCCGGTGACGCCCAGGCCGGAGCAGGGGGCGTCCACCAGCGCGGCGTCCATCATGCCGGCCATGCTCTCGTTGAACCGCGCGGCGTCGCGCTGGGCGGGGCGCACGTTGTCCAGGCCGAGCCTGCGGGCCGCGGAGCGGATCAGCTCCACCCGGTGCGCGTGCAGGTCCCAGGCGTGCACCCGGCCCGCGCCGTTCATCGCCTCGGCGATCAGGCAGCTCTTGCCGCCGGGGGCCGCGCAGGCGTCGAGAATCTGCATCCCCGGCTTTGCCTCCACCGCCAGCGCGGCGAGCATGGAGCTCTCGCCCTGGATGGAGAACAGCCCCGCGCGGTAGCCCGCGTGGGAGGCCAGCCGCCCGGCGTTGGCGATTCGGTAGGCGCCGGGGACGATTCCCCGCGACCATTCGAGCTTGTTCGCGTCCAGCCAGGTTTCGAACTCGGCGTCCGTCATCCGCATCCGGTTCGGGCGCACGGTCTCGGTTCTGCGGTCCGGCGACCAGGCGGCGATCCGCTCCGCCTCGTCCAGGCCGTAGGCGTCGATCAGCCGCTTCGCCAGCGGCAGCGCGAAGGAGTACCTCTGGGAGATGTACGCCTCCGGCTCGGCCTCGCGCTCGGGCAGCGCGAGCTTGCCCTCGTCCCGGTCGCGGATCAGGCCCCGCAGCACGGCGTTGACCAGCGCGGTCTGGTTCTCCCGCCGCGCCCGGCGGGTCTGCTTCACGGCCTCGTCCACGGCGGCGTGGTCGGGAATCTTATCCATGAACAGGATCTGCGCCGCGGCGATGCAGAGGATTTCCATGACCTCGCGCTCGGGCCTATCCTTGAGCCTCGCCGCCAGGCAGGTTTCGATGCGCAGGCGGTTCTCCAGCGCGAAGTAGAATATGCTGGCCGCCAGTCTGCGGTCGACGTCGGAGAGGCGGAGTTCGCGCGGGGGCTTGGTATCGCTGGGCTTTGGCTCCGGGCGCAGCGCGCGGTCCAGCGCCTGGGCGGCGTAGGCGCCGTCGCGGGAGACGTAGCGCAGGGCGTCCAGCGCCACGTCCCGGGCGGTCGGGCCCTGGGGAGCGCGGGGCTGGGGGCGCCTGGCGTTGGGGGCGGGCTTGCTGCCTTTGTGGAAGCCGCCGGTGGTGGCGGGCTTTTCGCCGGGGCCGCTTTTGCCGGCTGCGCTATGCGCATGATGCGCGCCCGCGCCATGGGGATTGCTGGCGCTTTCGCGGGGGGCGTTTTGCCTATGTTGAGATTTTCGTTCGCCGTTGCGACGATCCATCGGTCTTCCTCGCTTCTTTTATATGTATCTGGCTGAATGCCTGGGCTGATTCTTGATCGTAACGTAGTTGGCAGGCTTCGCCTGCGAGTTAGTGGTGGCTGTTCCAAATTGGAAAGCTCAGCCTTCCAATTTGAAAGGCGCCGCCGTCGGCCCGCGGATTGGAGTCGATGGGGCGGGGGTTCGGATTGCCGGGCTTGGTTTTGTTCCGCGGGCCGGCGCTGGGCTCCGCCCAGACCCGATTCGGGCGCTGCCCGGACCTGCTTAAGAGGCTTTGCCCCTTAAGAATTCCTACCAAGGAACCTGAGGTTCCTTGGATTCTCCCTTCTGCTGCCGCGTGCTTTCCTTGCGCTTGTGCGCTTAGCCGAACCTGGTTCCGACCTCGATCTTCTTGCCCAGCAGGTATGCCTTGGCGCTCATGCGCTTGGCTCCGGGGGCCTGCAGCTCCAGGATCTCCAGCCAGCCCTGCCCACACGCTACGAACAGGCCCTCCTTCGCACCGGAAGCCGCCACCGTGCCCGGCTCGGCCTCCCCGCGCGCCTCGCAGGCGCGCGCCAGGTAGAGCTTCAACCTCCCGCCCTCGAAGTCCGCGTACGCGCAGGGCCAGGGGTTCAGCCCGCGCACCTGGTTCGCGATCTCCCCGGCCGGGCGCGTCCAGTCCACGTGGCCCATCTCCTTCGTCAGCATCGGCTGGTAGCTGGCCTGGCGCTCGTCCTGGGGCGTGGGCTGCAAGTCGCCGTGGGGATAGCGCTCCAGCGTCTCGAGCAGCAGATTCGCGCCGATCTCGGCCAGCCGCGCGGTGAGCTCGCCCGCCGTCTCCAATTCGCCGATGGGCGTCTCGGCCCGCAGCAGCACGTCGCCGGTGTCCATGCCCGCGTCGGTGAGCATCGTGGTCACGCCCGCCGTCTTCTCGCCGTTGAGGATGCACCAATTGATCGGCGCGCTGCCCCGGTACTTCGGCAGCAGCGAGGCGTGGACGTTGACGGTGCCGTACCTCGGGATGTCCAGTATCTCCTGGCTCAGGATCTGCCCGAAGGCGGCGGTGACGCAGAGCTCGGGCGCGAGCTCCCGCAGGCAGGCCACGCCCTCGGGGGATTTGATCCGCTCGAACTGATACACCGGCACGCCGCGCTCCTGGGCCAGCAGCTTCACCGGGCAGGGGGTCAGCTTATGGCCGCGGCCCGCCGGGCGGTCGGGCTGGGTGATGGCGGCGGCGACCTCGTAGCCCGCGTCCAGCAGCGCGCGCAGCGAGGGCGTGGCGAACTCCGGCGTGCCCATGAAAACGATCCTCACTCGGCCTCGCCCTCCTCGCCGGACTCCCGCTGCCTGGCCGCCTCCTCGATCTGATCGGTCACATCCTCGATCATCTTATCGGTGTACATGATGCCGTCCAGGTGGTCGATCTCGTGGCAGACGGCGTTGGCCAGGAAGCCCTCGGCCTCGAGCTCGATGTGCCGCCCCTTGCGGTCCTGGGCGTGCACGCGCACCTTCTCCGGCCGCTCCACCTTGCCCCGGCGGCCCGGCACGGACAGGCAGCCCTCGATGCACATCTGGCTGCCCTCGGCCTCCATGATCTCCGGGTTGATCAGCTCGATCAGGCCCACGCCGCCGCCCTCGTCCTCGTCGTCGCGCACATCGATGACCACGGCGCGTTTGAGTATGCCCACCTGGGGCGCGGCCAGGCCCACGCCGTCGGCCTCGTACATGGTGTCGGCCATGTCGTCCAGCAGCATGCCCAGCCTGCGGTCAAACTTGTCCACCCTGCGGGCGTGCTTGCGCAGCACGTCGTCCTCGCCCAGCTTCACGATCCTGCGAATCGCCATCGTCTCTTACCTCTCTCATTTCTTTCATCCGCGCCCCGATGGAGCCGGAAATCAAAACATGTTGACCGGGTTGACCTCGAGCTCCGCCCGGACCCCGGCGGGCGCGGCCTCGGCCAGCGCCTGCATCCTTGCGCAGGCGGCCTCGCTGTCGCCCTTGAAGTACATCTTCAGAAACAGCTGCCAGCGGTGCTCGCCGCGCAGCAGCGAGATCGGCGCCTCCACGGCCTTCAGCTGCACCACGTCCGCGCGCAGGCCGCCCGCATCCAGGAAGGCGTTCATGCGCGCCTCGTCCGCCTGGGCCGCCGCGCGCACTGCCTCCTCGTCCCGGCCGGAGTAGATCACCCGGGCGATGGACGTGAACGGCGGGTACAGCGCGCTTTTGCGGAAGGCGCTCTCCCGGCGGTAGAAGGCGCGGTAGTCCTGGGCCGCCGCCAGCTTGATGGCGTAGTGGTCGGGGTCGTAGGTCTGCACGATGGCTCGGCCCGGCTTCTGCGCGCGGCCCGCCCGGCCCGCCACCTGGGTGATCAGCTGGAAGGTGCGCTCGGCGCTGCGGTAATCGGGCAGGTTGAGCGTGCTATCCGCCGCGACCACGCCCACCAGCGTGACGTTGGGGAAGTCCAGCCCCTTGGCGATCATCTGCGTGCCGATGAGCACGTTGGCCTCGCCGGAGCGGAAGCGGCCCAGTATCCGCTCGTGGGCGTCCTTCTCCCGGGTGGTGTCGATGTCCATCCGGGCGATGCGCGCCAGCGGGAAGAGCTTCTTCGCCTCCTCGGCCACCTTCTGCGTGCCCGCGCCGAAGTACTTGATGTAGGGGCTGCCGCACTGGGGGCAGGTTTTCGGCGGCGGCATGGTCGCGCCGCAGTAGTGGCACTTGAGCTGGTTTTCCGTCTGGTGGTAGGTCATCGACACGTCGCACTGGGCGCACTTGACCACGTAGCCGCACTTCCGGCAGGAGACGAAGGTCGAGTGCCCGCGCCGGTTGATGAACAGCAGCGCCTGCTCGCCCCTTTCCAGGCACTCCCCCAACGCGGCCGTGAGCCGCCCGGAGAACACCGAGTGGTTGCCCCGCTCGAACTCGCCGCGCATGTCGATCAGCTCCACCTCGGGCAGGCTCCTGCCGGCCACGCGCTCGCGCAGCTCCAAGAGCGTCAGCCTGTTCTCGGGCCGCACGCCGGGCATGGCGCGCATGAAGCTCGAGATCGAGGGCGTGGCGCTGCCGAACACCAGCGCCGCGCCGCACTTGGCCGCCCGGTGCCAGGCGACCTCCCGGGCGTCGTAGCGGGGGCGGCTGTCGGACTGGTAGGTGTGCTCGTGCTCCTCGTCCACGATCACCGCGCCGATGTCCTCCATCGGTGCGAATATGGCGCTGCGCGCGCCCACCACCACCCGGGCCTCGCCGAAGCGGATGCGCCGCCACTCGTCGTAGCGCTCCCCGGCGGACAGGCCGGAGTGCAGCACGGCGGCGCTGTCGCCGAAGCGGGCGTGGAACCAGCGCACCATCTGGGGCGTGAGCGCGATCTCCGGCACCAGCACGATGGCGCCCTTGCCCATTTCCAGCGCGTGGCGGATGCAGCGAATGTAGACCTCGGTCTTGCCGCTGCCGGTGACGCCGTGGAGCAGGAAGCGCCCGCCGCCGGCGTCCATCGCGGCGATGATTTGCTCCGCCGCCCGGCGCTGGCCGGGCATCAGCGCGAAGTCCGGGGCCGTCTCCAGCGACTTCAGCGCCGAGGGCGTGCGGCGCAGCTCCGATTCGTAGACCTCCACCGCGCCCTTCCCCCGCAGCGCCTTGAGCGCCGAGGGGTTCAGCCGCGCGGTCTCCGCGTCCCCGGCGGAGAGCAGGCGCAGAAGCTCGGCCTGCTTCGCCGCGCGGGGGTTGCCCGCTTCGAACGCCGCGACCTGCTCCGCATTCCAAACCAGCCGCGCCATCCGCCGGGTCTTCTCCCGCACGCGCCCGCCGCGCATCTCGGCGGGGATCATCAGGCGCAGCGCGTCCACCAGGTTGCACAGGTAGCGCCCGTGCATCCAGTCCGCCAGCTCCATCAGCTCCGGCAGCACGACCGGATAGCCCTGCACCGGGCCGTAGAGCGGCTTGACCTTCTCCGGCTCGATCTCGCAAACATCGTCCACCGATACCACGAAGCCCTCCACCCGCCGGGGGCCGAAGGGCGCGGCGACCTGCTGGCCGGGCGCGACCTCCATGCCCTCGGGCACGGAGTAGGTGAACAGCTTATCCAGCGCGTCCGCCGAGAGGTCGACGATCACGTGGGCGTAGCGGCTCATCTTCCCAGCAGCGCGCGCACCCGGTCGAGTATGGCGTCCGCGACCGCGCGCTTGGTCATCCGGGGCAGCTCCGCCGCGCCGTCGCGGCCGATCAGCGTGACCACGTTGGTGTCCACGCCGAAGCCCGCGTCGGAGCGGGATACGTCGTTGGCGACGATCAGGTCGCAGTTCTTCCGATCGAGCTTGCCGCTGGCGTTCGCCAGCAGGTCGTTGGTCTCGGCAGCGAAGGCCACCAGCACCTGACCCGGGCGCTTGCGCCGCCCCAGCTCGGCGGCGATGTCGGTGGTGGATTCCAGCTCCAGCGCCATGCCGTCGCCGGTCTTCTTGATCTTGGTGTCGGAGACGAACTTCGGCCGGAAGTCGGCGGGGGCCGCGGCCTGGATCACCGCGTCGGCGGCCTCCCCGCGCGAGAGCACCGCGTCGCACAGCTCGGCGCAGGAGGTGATGTCCACACGCTCCACGCCCGCCGGGCAGTCCAACCGCGTGGGCCCGGACACCAGCGCGACCCGCGCGCCCCGCGCGGCGGCGGCTTCGGCGATGGCGTAGCCCATCTTGCCGGTGGAGCGGTTCGTGATGTAGCGCACGGGGTCGATCCTCTCCACCGTCGGCCCGGCGGTGACGAGCAGGTTCAGCCCCTCCAGGTCGCGCCTCGGGTTGAGTATGGCCTCGATGGCCTCGACGATGGCCTCGGGCTCGCTCATGCGGCCCACGTCGGCGTCGCCGCAGGCCAGGTGGCCGGACTCGGGACCGACGAAATGCACGCCGCGCTGCCGCAGCGTCTCCACGTTCGCCTGGGTGGCCGGGTGCCGCCACATGGCGGCGTTCATCGCGGGGGCCAGCAGCGTCGGGCAAGTCGCGGCCAGGTAGCTGGTAGTGAGCAGGTCGTCGGCGATGCCGGAAGCGAACTTGCCCAGGCAGTTGGCGGTGGCGGGGGCCACGACGAAGAGCTCGCCCCACCTGGCCAGCGTGACATGCTCGATCTCGTGCTTTCGGGAGAAGGTGTCGGTGTAGGCGGGACAGCCGCAGAGGGTGGCGAAGCTGAGGGGAGACACGAACTCGCAGGCGTGCGCGGTCATCACCACGCGCACCTCCGCGCCGCGCTTGCGCAGGCGGCTCACCAGGTCGCAGCTCTTGTAGGCGGCGATGCCTCCGGTCACGCCCAGCACGATGCGCCTGCCGTTGAGCATGGTCTTCCCCTCCTTCTTTTCAACACAACAAGCGAAAGCCGATCTCTTTTTCAGAGTGGGTTTCAAAGAGCAGGGATGTGCAGATTCGAGCGTATAAGGGCGCAATTCAAGGCGATTTTCCGCAGGCTTGCTGGTGGCAAGTCAAGGGAAATCAACGCAGAAGTGCGGCCTTAGACGCCGAAGATGCGCGTCCAGGATCTTTGAAACACGCTCTTAAAAAATCGGGTTTCGCGATGTCAATATGCGCTTGCCAACCTGCTTGTCAGTTCTCCTCGTCCTCGGTGTCCTCCGGGCGGGAGTAGGTGATCAGCCCGCGGTTGATCTCCTCGATGGCGATGGAGAGCGGGTTATTATCCTTGGTATCGATCAGCGGCAGGCTGCCGCCGATGAGCTCGCGCGCGCGCTTGGATGCCTCCACGGCCAGCGTGTAGCGGCAGTCCACCTTGTCCAGCAGCTCGCCGATGGGCGGTTCGGTCATCATGGTTGCAATTCCCTCCTCTATATCCGGCAATATGGTCAGGCCCGAAGCTCGGACGCAAGCTTGTCCAGGAACTCCCGGCGGTTTTCTTCCTTCAATTCCTCGGTGGCGGCGATCGCATCCGCCTCGCCGCGGCCGGCGCGGATGATGGCGTAGACCTCCTCCGCGGCGATCTGCAGCGCGTCGGGCACGTCGCTCCAGTCCTGGTGGATGATGACGTAGTCGTAGTGGTAGGCCTGCTCGACCTCGCCCGCCACGTTCTCCAGGCGCACGCGCACGGACTCCTCCGTCTCGGTGCCCCGGGCGCGCAGGCGCTTCTCGAGGTTTGCGCGGCTGGGCGGGCTCACGAAGATGCCCACGGCCGTCCGATCCTGCTGGAGCACCTGGCGGCAGCCCTGCACGTCGATCTCCAGGATCAGGTCGCAGCCCGCGTCGAGCTCCTTCGCCACCACGGACTTGAGCGTGCCGTAGTAGTTCTGGTGCACGTGGGCGTGCTCGTAGAAGGCGTCCTGGGCGACGAGCTCCTCGAAGCGCTCGACGCTCACGAAGTGGTAGCTCACGCCGTCGACCTCGCCGGGCCGGGGCGCGCGGGTAGTGCAGGAAACGGATACGCGCACGTCGGGGTGGCGCTTGAGCACCTCCTTGACGATTTCGGACTTGCCCGCCCCCGCGGGCCCGGAGATCACGAACAGCTTGCCGCGTCTCGTCATACGCAAAACCCACTCCTCAAAGCTTGCTTTGGTGATTGTATGGATGGGACGGGGCCTCCGCGGTTGGGAGGGCGCCCGCCGGGCAGGTATACCGGCGCTTCGTTGTGCAAATGCGCGAACGGTTTTGGGAGTTAGTGGCGGCTGCCTTGATTCGGGAAGCGAAGCTTCCCGAATCAACTCCGCGCCGCGGCGGCCCGCGGTATGGAGGCGATGGAGCGTTGGTGCGAGGTTTCGACCGAGGTGTTCGCCT
>CANQGC010000005.1 GCA_947600345.1 uncultured Clostridia bacterium | reverse complement strand
CCTTGACCATCTTTTGATGGCCTGTTTTCCTATGCCCTTTTCGCGCGCTTCGTGTCTGCTTGCAGTTTCAAACTTCCGCCTCCCTTTGATCTTATCCATTATTCCTTCCATCATCCCCTCCATTATCCCCCGCCGCCGGGATTCTGTCAAGCGCGCTTTGCTTTCGCCGGGTGGCGGCGCTTCAAACGTGCGCTTTTTCCGACAATCTGATTAAATTTATACGACAACTCTCCTTTGGGGCCCCGGAAGGCTTGCTACAACGCGTTTTTTAACTTATAATCAAAAGTGGAATATTAGTGAAAACCTGGGGCCATAGGCCCCTCTGGGGAGGTCGTCCTGTGAGCGAAGTCGCGCTGAACGGTCCCGTGGAGCTCTCGCTGCCCGCGAGGCGGAGCATGATGCTGGTGCTGCGGTTGACCACCGCGGGCGTGGTGGCCCGGGCCGGGCTGACCGTGGACCGCATGGACGATGTCAAGCTCGCCGTGGAGGAGGCCTGCTCCTGCCTGATCGGCGGCGATGGCGGGCCGGAGAGGCTCGCGCTGGGCTTCATCCAGGAGGGCGGCGCGCTGTGCATCCGAGTCTGCGGCGAGGGCGGTTCCCCCGTGTCCTTGGGCGAGGACGAGCGCGAGGTGGTGCGCTGCATACTGGAGTCGCTGGCGGACGGCGTGGAGATTCGCGCCCGGGGCGACGCCGTCGAGCGCATCGAATTGCGCGTGGCGCTGGAGGCCCGCGCGGAGTCATGAGGACGGATCTGCGGCTGTCTCCGGAGGAGACCGAAGGGCTGCTTGCGCGCTGGGCCGCGTCCGGCGACCGCGCGGCGAGGGACCGCCTGGTGGAGGGGCACCTCTACATCGCGGAGCTCATCGCGCGCAGGTTTTCGGGCCGGGGCGTGGACTTTGACGATTTGTTCCAGGTGGCCGCGCTGGCGCTGACGCGCTGCGTGGACCGGTACAAGCCCGGCCGGGGCGCGAAGTTTTCCACCTTCGCCACGCCGTCGATGGTGGGCGAGGTCAAGAATTACTTCCGGGACAAATCCCGGCTGATTCGCGCGCCCAGGTGGGCCTCGGAGCGCACGCGGCGGATGAACGCGGCGCTGGAGGCGCTCTGCCACGAGCTGGGCCGCTTTCCCCGCGCGGACGAGCTGGCGCGGCGCGCGGGCCTCAGCGAGGACGAGGTGCTCGAGGCCCTGGAGGCGGAGGGCATGCAGCCGGTGTCGCTGGACGCGGAGCTCGCGGAGGGCGAGCGGAGCGTGACCGATACCCTGGGCGCGGAGGACGCGGGCTTCCTGCGCTTTGAGAACGCCGAGCGCCTGCGCGGGCCGATGGAGCGGCTCGAGGAGCGCCAGCGGCGGGTGATCGAGCTGCGCTTCTTCGAGGGGCTGACCCAGCGGGAGACGGCCAGGCGCCTGGAGATGAGCCAGATGTCGGTCTCCCGCACCGAGCGCGCGGCGCTGATGGAGCTCAAGCGGGCGCTCAGGACTGAAACCAACGAACGGAGTTAATGCGCATATGAAGTGGATCGCGAGCGCCGCCTTCGGCATGGAGGGCATGACCGGGCGGGACCTGAAGCGGCTGGGCATGGAGGGCGTGCGCGTGATGGACGTGGGCGGCGCCATGTTCGAGGGCGGCTTCGAGGACGGCTTCCGCGCGAACCTCTGGCTGCGCACCTGCGACCGGATCCTGCTGGTGATGTCGCAGTTCGAGGCCAGGAGCTTCGAGGAGCTCTTCCAGGGCGTGAAGGCCATCGAGTGGGAGAAGCTCCTGCCCGAGGACGCGCGCTTTCCCATCCGCGCCAAGTGCGTGAAGTCCACGCTGATGAGCCCGTCGGACGTGCAGAAGATCGCCAAGCGCGCCATGGTGGAGCGCATGAGGTCCGCCTACGGCCGGGACTGGTTCGACGAGACCGGCGCGCTGTTCCAGATCGATGTGTCCATCCGCGACGACCTGGTGACGGTTTCGGTGGATTCCTCCGGCGAGCCGCTGTCCCACCGGGGCTACCGCACCTGGAACGGCGAGGCGCCCATCCGCGAGACGCTGGCGGCGGCGCTGATTCTGCAGTCCGGCTGGCATCCCTGGCAGCGGCTGTACGACCCCTGCTGCGGCACGGGCACGCTGCTGATCGAGGCGGCGTTCATCGCGCTGGGCCGCGCGCCGGGGCTGACCCGACATTTCGCCATGGAGGCCTGGCCCTGCGTGCCCCACGAGGAGCTTAGAAAGATTCGCAGCGAGGCGAAGATCAAGTACGCCGAGACGTCCAAGCGCGAGCTGCACGTGGCCGGATCGGACATCGATCCGGACGCCATCGAGCTGGCCCGGCGGCACGTGAGGCAGGCCGGGCTGGAGGGGCGGATCGAGCTTTCGGTCCGGGATCTGCGCAACGTGACGCTGGACGGCGAGCCGGGGGTATTCGTCTGCAATCCGCCCTACGGCGAGCGGCTGGACAACATCCGCGCGGCCCACGCCGTGGCGCGGCAGCTGGGGGCGCTGCAGGAGCGGCATCCGGGCTGGTCGCTGTGCGCGTTCAGCGCGGACATGGGCTTCGAGCGGGAGTACGGCCGGCGGGCGAACCGCCGCAGGCGCTACTACAACGGAAGGATCGAGTGCGAGTATCACATCTTCGAGCCCGCGGGCCCGGAGGTCAAACATAAGGATCGACAGCCGGGGGGAAGGCCCGGCCATCGAGGGGGAAGACAGAGATGAAACCGATCTTCAACAGGGCGCCGCTGACGCCGAACACGCTCGCGCCGCTGCCGCTGGGCTCCATACGGGCCGAGGGCTGGCTTCTCGAGGAGCTGAAGCTCCAGGCGAAGGGCATCACCCGGGACTTCGCCGCCGCGTGCCTGGAGTTTGCGGGCGACGCCTGGCGGCCCGGCGAGGACGGCGACCTGACGCGCTCGATCTACTATCTCGAGGGCATCGTCGCCCTGGGCTGGACGCTGGACGACGCCGAGCTCAGGGCGCGCGCCCAGGGCAGGATCGAATGGATCCTCGCCAGCCAGCGCGAGGACGGCTGGTTCGGCCCGGAGGGCAACGCGGACTACTGGCCGCTGATGCTGGCGCTGCGGGCGCTTCGGCTGTACTTCACCGCCACGGGCGACAAGCGTGTGCTGGTGCTGATGGACCGCTTCTTCAAGTATCAGTACAAGAACCTGGCCATCCATCCGCTGAAGGACTGGGCGGTGGCCCGCGGCAGCGAGAACATCGAGGCCGCGCTGTGGCTGTACAACATCACCGGCCAGAAGTACCTGCCGGAGCTGTGCAAGCGGCTGCGCGCCCAGACGCTGGACTGGCCGAACATCTTCCACACCTTCCCCAACGTGATGCCGATGAACAAGTCGCTGCGCTGGGAGCGCCTGCGCGAGGCGCTGGGCGAGGAGCGGGACGAGCCGCTGATCGAGGAGAAGCGGCCCTACTTCCACAGCCAGTACCACCAGACCCAGGGCGCGAACGTGGCCATCGGCCTGAAGGCCCCGGGCGTGTTCAACCTGTTCAAGAGCGGCTTCAAGGAGCAGGGCGGCTTCCACTTCGGCTACGAGAAGCTGATGAAGCACCACGGCCTGGCCAACGGCATGTTCAGCTGCGACGCCCACCTGAACGGCGCAAACCCCACCCAGGGCGCGCACCTGCAGGCGGTGGTGGAGATGATGAACAGCATGGAGGCGCTCATCGGTATCGGCGACTTCGGCTCGGAGCCCGCCGACGTGCTGGAGAAGCTGGCCTACAACGCCCTGCCCGCGGCGTTCGACGCGGAGCTGACGCGGTATCAGCCCGTGCAGCAGGCGAACCAGGTGCGCTTGTCCCCGGGCACGCGGCGCTTCTACAGCGCGCCCGAGGACGCGAACCTGTTCCACGCCGCCCGCAACGACCTGGACTGCGCCAGCTGCCACCAGGCCTGGCCGAAGTTCGTATCCTCGCTGTGGTACGCCACCGACGACGGCGGCCTGGCGGCGATCAGCTACGCCCCCTGCACGGTGCGCGCCGTGCTGGATGGCGTGCCCGCGCGCATCCGCGTCAGCGGCGGCTATCCCTTCCTGCACGGCGCGCAGATCGCGGTGTCGGTCAAGCAGCCGGCGGAGTTCCCGCTGTACCTGCGCATCCCCTACTGGGCGCGCCAGGCGATGATCTACCTGCCCGACGGCGAGATCATGCAGGTGCGCGCGGGCGAGAGCGCCTGCGTGCGGCGGCGCTGGATCAGCGGCGATACCATCCGGCTGGAGCTTCCGGCGGTGCCGCGGGTGTCGCGCTGGTACCATCAGTCCGGCGCGGTGGAGGTGGGCCCGGTGCTGATGGCGCTGCGGCTGGAGCCCGAGTGGGAGGAGCTCGAGGGGGCGCTGGGCGCGAAGCCCACGGAGCCCTTCAACCGCGCGCTGGTGCGCGACGAGCCCATGAAGCTGATTCAGATCGAGGAGGACGTGGGGCCCTTCGGCCACGGCGAGCATTCGCTGGGCGTGATGGTCAAGGCCGCGAAGATCGAATGGAATGAGGACAACGGGAGCGCCGCTCCCGTGCCCATGGCGCCGCGCTTTGAGAAGGAGATGCTGGATATATTGGAATTGGTGCCTTACGGCGAGGCGCCGCTGCGGATCTGCGAGTTCCCGCTGGGGACGGTGCGGGTGGAGAAGCAGAAGGAAATCAAATAAAAGGGGGCTTTGGCCCCCTTTTTAAATCCCTCTGCGCCTGCGGGCGCATGCCGCCCTTTGGGCGGCATGGGGTTAGGGAATCCCCACTGGGGATTCCCTTCAGCGACGATGCTTGCGCATCGCCGCTGCTGCCTCACGGCAGGGGTGCCTGCCGGCGGCCCAAGGAGAGATGGGGAGCGTCAAGCGCTCCCCGTTCCCTCCTTGGATTCTCCCCTCCCTTTCCTGACCAGGGCTGCGGCCCTGGACCCGGGGAGGAACCGAGCTTAGTTCAGCTGCGATACTCGCGTTACGCGGGGACCTCGACCCCCGCGTCGAGAGGTTCCGTTGTTCGAGGGCTGCGCCCCCGGACCTCTGCTGGTATGGGTTACGGTTTGGGGTATGGTTTGGGGTATGGTTTGGGGGACGGTTTGGGGGACGGTGGGGGCTGCGCCCCTTGCCCCGTGGTTTGTTTTTTGGGATGGGGTTGGAAGTTTATTTTGTGGGGATGGTGAGGTGGGCTTATGGCGTCGGTGGGTTTGATGGTGAAGCCTGTGTCGGGGGCTTGCAATATGCGGTGTCCGCATTGTTTTTATGTGGATGAGATGCGGCGGCGCGCGGAGGGGGTGCGGCCGGGGATGCGGGTGGAGACGCTGGAGCGGGTGGTGCGCGCGGCGTTTGAGTATGCGGATTCCGCGGTCAGCTTTTTGTTTCAGGGCGGGGAGCCCACGCTTGCGGGGGTGGAGTTTTACGAGGCGTTTGCGCGGCTGGTGCGCGGGTACAATGTGCGGGGGGTGCCCGTGTCCTGTGCGCTCCAGACCAACGGGCTGGAGATCTCGGACGAGATGATCGGGTTTCTGGCGCGGGAGCGGTTTTTGGTCGGGGTTTCGCTGGACGGGGGCGCCGCCACCCACGACGCTGCGCGGCCCGACGCTGCGGGTGGGCCCACCTTTGAGCGCGTGCGGGCGAATCTGGACCGGCTGCGCGCGGCGAGGGTGGAGTGCAACGCGCTCTGCGTGGTGAACGCCGATGTGGCGCGGCGGCCCGAGGCGGCGTTCAAGGCGCTGGCGCGCTACGGGTACGCGCAGTTCATCCCCTGCCTGGATCCGCTGGACGGCCCGCCCCGGTTCGACGCGCTGACGCCGGAGGCGTATCTGGCCTTCCTGAAGGCGATCTTCCCGCTCTACGAGCGGGCGTACTACGCGGGCAGGCCGGTGAGCGTGCGCAACTTCGACAACTGGCTGATGATGCTGCGGGGGCTGCCGCCGGAGAGCTGCGCCATGATGGGGCGCTGCTCGCCCAACCTGGTGGTGGAGAGCGACGGCGATCTGTACCCCTGCGACTTCTACGCGCTGGACGAATGGCGGCTGGGGAACATCGCCGATACAACCATCGCGGAGGCGCTGCGCTCGCCCACCATGCGGCGCTTCTTGGAATCTTCGCTCGCCGTTCCGAACCAATGCCGCGCCTGCCGCTGGTACCCGCTCTGCCGCAACGGCTGCCGCCGGGAGCGCGACCCGGAGACCGGAATCAATCGCTGGTGCGAAGCCCACCGCGGCTTCTTCAAATTCGCGATCGACCGCCTGGCGGCGATGGCGTGGGATATGGGGCAGAAAATGAATCATGAACGCTGAAGTCGACATTTCGAACGTGCGCCTGACCACACCTCGCCTGCTCCTTCGCCCCTGGCGAGCGGAGGACTTGGACGATTTCTACGCCTACGCCTCGGTGGACGGCGTGGGCCAGATGGCCGGCTGGAAGCCCCACGGGAGCCGGGAGGAGTCCGCGCGCATCCTGCAGGGCTTCATCGAGCACAAAAGGACCTTCGCGCTGGAATTCGAGGGCAAGGTCATCGGCTCGCTGGGCATCGAGCGCTACGACGAGGCGCGCTTTCCGGAGCTGGCGGAGCTTCGCTGCCGGGAGCTCGGCTACGTGCTCTCGAAGGAATACTGGGGTCGCGGCCTGATGCCGGAGGCTGTGAGCGCGGCGATCCGCTACCTGTTCGAGGACGTCCAACTGGACGCCATCCTCTGCGGCCACTTCCTGCGCAACCGCCAATCCGCCCGCGTCCAGGCAAAGTGCGGCTTCCACCACTACGCCTTCGGCGTCTATCGGACGCAAATTGGCACGATCGAGGACGATGAGCAGAACATCCTTTACCGAGCGGACTGGCAGGGATAGCGGATTGTTGATCACGAGCTTCTCGTACCCCAAACAACCAAACCACGAGGCGAGGCAAGTATCGTCGGTACGAAGCAGATGTTTCGCGGCCAGACAAATCTCGTTTGCCAGGTCGCAACGCAAACCGCAAACCCGATCCCGCAGGGTTCCAGGGGCGCAGCCCCTGAACAACGGAGGCCACCAACGGGCCGGTATCGTCAGCCCGTAACGGATGTATCGCAGCTGAACCAAGCTCGGTTCCCCGGGTCCAGGGCGAAGCCCTGGTCAGGAGGGGAGGGGAGAGTCCAGAGAGGGAACGGGGGACGCTTGACGTACCGGTGCCACGTCTCAAATCTTCGATTTGAGACGTGGCAGTCGGCCCTTCCAGGGCCGACCGAGCTGCTCAAAGAGCAGCTCGCCTTCCACTCTCTTTGGGCCGCCGGCAGGCATCCCTGCCGTGAGGCAGCAGCGATGGCCCGCAGGGCCGTCGCTGAATCGGAATCCCCAGTGGGGATTCCGCAACCCGCGCGCCCGCAAGGGCGCGAAATCCCCAGAGCCTCGCGACAAAAAGCGGTTGCAAGGCGGAGCCTGCAAATCTTCCCTCATTCACGCTTGACAGCCCCGCGCAGCGCCCTTATAATCAAATTGGATTTGTAGGTATACTTCCTTTCTGCTTGGAGGTTGAAATATGGGCAACGAACTGATCCGCATCGAGCATCTTTCCAAGGTGTTCAATGGCTCGGCGGGGCGCATCGTGGCGCTGGACGACATCAACCTGTCCATCGAGCGGGGCGATATATTCGGCATCATCGGCCTGAGCGGCGCGGGCAAGAGCACGCTCGTGCGCTGCATGAACCTGCTGGAGATGCCCACCCAGGGCAAGGTCGTCTTCGATGGCAAGAACCTGATCGACATGCCCCAGCGGGAGCTGCTCACCACCCGCCAGTCCATCGGCATGATCTTCCAGGACTTCAACCTGATGGCCCAGCGCAGCGCCTTCAAGAACGTCTGCTACCCGATGGAGGTCGCGCGCGTGCCCAAGGAGAAGGCCCGGGCTCGGGCGCTGGAGCTGCTCGACCTGGTGGGGCTGAGCGACCGCGTGAAGTCGTACCCCAGCCAGCTCTCCGGCGGCCAGAAGCAGCGCGTGGCCATCGCCCGCGCGCTGGCGATGGACCCCAAGGTGCTGCTCTGCGACGAAGCCACGTCGGCCCTCGACCCCAATACCACGCGCCAGATCCTCGAACTGCTCCGCAGAATCAACAAGGAGCTGGGCGTGACCATCGTGGTCATCACCCACGAGATGAAGGTCATCGAGACCATTTGCAACCGCGTGGCCGTAATCGACCAGAGCCACATCGTCGAGGAGGGCCTGGTGCGCGACGTGTTCATCCATCCCCAGTCCCGCATCGCCCGGCAGCTGATCCTGCCCCAGCAGGAGGGCGGGCCGGTGGCATTCTCGGACAGCAACTGCCTGCGCATCGTGTTCGACGGCTACTCCAGCTACGAGCCGGTGATCTCCAACCTGGCGCTGGAGTGCCGCGCGGCGGTGAACATACTCTACGCCAACACCCGCAACGTGGATGGCAAGGCCATGGGCCAGATGCTTCTGCAGCTCCCGCAGGACGAGACGACGGTCGAGCGCGTCAAGCAGTGGCTCAAGGATCACAAGATTACGTTCAAGGAGGAGACGCTCAATGTTTACGCAACGAATGGTGATTGAGATGCTCACGGGCATCAAGGACACGCTGTACATGACGCTCTTCTCCACCTTCCTGGCCTACATCTTCGGCCTGCCCATCGGCGTGCTGCTGTGCGTCACGGACAAGAACGGCCTGCGCCCCTGCCGGCCGGTGAACCTGGTGCTGGGCACGGTGGTGAACCTGATCCGCAGCGTGCCGTTCATCATTCTGCTGATCACCGTGCTGCCCTTCACCCACTGGCTGCTGGGCACCACGCTGGGCGCGACGGCGACGGTGGTGCCGCTGGTGATCTGCGCCGCGCCCTACATCGGCCGCATGGTCGAGGGCGCCCTCAAGGAGGTCCCCGCCGGGGTGATCGAGGCCGCGCGCTCCATGGGCACGTCCGACTTCAAGATCATCATCAAGACCCTGATCCCCGAGGCCAAGCCCTCGCTGATCAACGGCTGCGTGATCACCGTGACCACGATCCTCGGCTACACCGCGATGGCGGGCTACGTGGGCGGCGGCGGCCTGGGCTCCATCGCCATCAACTATGGCTACTACCGCTACAACACCCCCGTGATGATGGTCACTGTCCTCCTCATGGTCGTCATCGTGCAGCTCTTCCAAATGATCGGCTCGTTCATTGAGAAGAAGACGGACAAGAGGATCAGATGAAGCCGGCGGGGTCGGCAGCCGCCTGTTGCCGCGCACACGGACATTCTTCCCCATAGAGCCGAGAGGTGGGAATCCCTCGCTGGTCAGCCGAACGGGCGTTAAGTTAATACCGCACAGAAAAGGTGGTCGGTCTATAGGCCGACCGCCTTTTCTGTGCGGTGTTGCCTTAAGGGGGCCGGGGGGTATGCCTTTGCATCCTCGCCGATTCTCGCGCGCGGCGGAGGTCTGCCCGCCCGGCGGGCCGGTTTGAAAATTTCGCCCATCGGGAGACAGATTTGCGATTTGCTTTTGCTATAATGAGAGCGTCGACAGGGAAGGGAACCGACGGGAGCTTGGGGGGTCGGCCCGAAGGGAACCGGACGCTGGCGACGGATCGCCGGTCAAGCTTGCCGCGATGGCGGGGCGCGGGGCGATGGAACCGGCACGGCAACTGTGACGCGAGGAATCGCAATCGTACTATGAAGTCTTACCTGTATACATAAATGGAGGGATTGAAAATGAAGATTCGTGAATTTCGAGAGGACTATATGTTCCTGAGCAATTTCTATGACGCGCCGGTGATGTACGGCAACCTGCGCTACCGGAACTCCGAGGCGGCGTTCCAGGCGCAGAAGTGCCTCACGGAGCGCGAGAAGCTGGCCTTCGCCAACATGTCGCCGGCGGTGGCCAAGCGCGAGGGGCTGCGGGTTCGGCTCCGCCCGGACTGGGAAGAGGTGAAGCTTGGCATCATGGAGGAGATACTGTATGCCAAGTTCACCCAGAACCGGGACCTCAAGCGCAAGCTTCTGGAGACCGGCGACGCCATACTGGAGGAGGGCAACAAGTGGCACGACACCTACTGGGGCGTGGACATCCGCACCGGCAGGGGCGAAAACCATCTCGGCAAAGCCCTGATGAAGGTGCGCGCCAGGCTTCAGCCGAAGAAGCCGTGAGCGCGGCGCCGGCCACAGCTCAGCCCTGAGCCCCAAAGGAGAAATCCTGTCCCCGAACCATCGGGGGCAGGATTTCGTCGCTCAGCACCTCAGCGCGTGACGATCGGTTTCGCCGGTGAAGCGAATCACGTTCCAGCGCAGCGCGGGGGTTTTGATCGTGGCGCGGTCGCCGTCTTCCTCATGGTTGTTATCGTCCAGCTCTTCCAAATGATCGGGTCATTCATCGGAAAGAAGACGGACAAGAGGATCAGATGAGGCAAGGGGCGGGTGCGAAGTGGTTGACATTTCGCAGAAGCCGGGATATAATAAAGACGCAGACATTGTTCTGCGCGATACGCTTCGCAATGTGCGGCAAAGAAACATTGCGGAGGCAAATACGTTTCGTAATGCACGGCACAGAAGCATTACGGATGCAAAGACGCTTCGCAATGTGCGGCAAAGAAACATTGCGGATCGCCCCGGCTACATGTCGGGGCGATACTCATAAGGAGCGTTATGGTTGAACGGGGAATGTATTTCGCCACCGAGGAGCTGAAGCAACTGATTCGCTCTGTAGGCGGTGAGTGGAATGACACGAAGGCGCGCCCGATCGTCTGTCTCGTAAAATCGACGGAGTGTGAAGGGTTGTATTGGGCGATTCCGGTGGGGAACCTGGCCCATCGAAATCCGGCGCAACGGGAGCGCCTTGAGCGCTATCTGGCCTATCCGGAGCGGGACATTCGCTCGTGCTATTATCACATTGCCCGCACGACGACCATGTCGATCTTCTTTATCAGCGACGCCATTCCCATCTCGGAAAAGTATATTGAGCGGGCCTACACATACGGCGGCGCACAGTATGTGATCAAGAATCCGCAGACCATATCAGAACTGGAACGAAAGCTCTTCCGCCTGTTGGCGGTGGAAAATGCCTCGCCGAATAAATACCGGCAGAGAATCACGGACGTAAAGGCAAAGATCATCGCAGAGTTAAAGGGAGAGAGCAAAGGGGATCTGTAGGCTGTTCCGCCAACCCGAACAATTCTTAGCGGTGAATGTAAATCTTTCGGAAATGTATTGACAATGCCGAAGTCCACCGCTATAATAGCCTTAAATCCAGCGAACACACGGATTTGGAAGGGAGGAGCCCGCATGAAGTGCAATGCTTGCATGATGGCGATGTGCATGTGCCGCATGGGCATGCGCACGCTTTGCTGTGCTCCGAACTCCGAACCGTTTTCCGCACCGAGGGCGTAAGCTGTAGGTGAAAGAGAGAGGGCAGGAAACGATTCGAGTTTCCCGCCCTCTTTTTTCGGAGGTCGCGAACTGGATACGAGCCAAGGAATCCATAAAACGGAAGGAGAAACAAACCATGAAGAAGCTGATCGCCGTCATCCTGACCCTGGTCCTGGCGCTGAGCGCCGCCGCCTTCGCCGAGGGCACCACCATCACCGTGGGCGCCTCCCCGGCTCCCCACGCCGAGATCCTCGAGGTCGCGGCCGAGATCCTCGCCGAGCAGGGCATCACCCTGGAGATCGTCCCCTACAACGACTACGTGATCCCGAACACCGCCGTGGAGGATGGCTCCATCGACTGCAACTACTTCCAGCACATCCTGTATCTGAACGACTTCAACGCCCAGAACGGCACGCACCTGGCCATCGTGGACAAGATCCACTACGAGCCCTTCGGCATCTATGCCGGCAAGACCGCCAGCCTGGAGGAGCTGCCGGACGGCGCGCAGATCGCCGTGCCGAACGATCCCACCAATGAGGCCCGCGCGCTGCTGCTGCTCGAGGCCCAGGGCATCATCAAGCTGACCGAGGGCGTCGGCCTGGCCGCCACCAAGCTGGACATCGTCGAGAATCCGAAGAACGTGGAGATCGTCGAGGTCGAGGCCGCCCAGACCCCCCGCTCCCTGGAGTCCGTGGACATCGCCGTCATCAACGGCAACTACGCCATCGACGCCGGTCTGAAGGCCGCCGACGCGCTGGCCATCGAGGACAGCAGCTCCCCGGTCATCCAGGAGAACTACGCCAACGTGCTCGTCGCCAAGGAGGGCAACGAGACCAGCGAGGCCATGCTGGCCCTGGCCGCCGCCCTCAAGAGCGACAAGGTCAAGTCCTTCATCGAGGAAACCTACCAGGGCGCGGTCGTGCCGCTGTTCTAGTCGGCAGGGCCGACAGCCACCTGCTGTCGCGTTGAAGCGATGGACTTTGACCCCGTAGATTATGGGGTCAAAGTCCTGCGTTGGTTCACAGATTGTTTCCTTTGCGGCAGGCACGACCTCCGCCCCCATAGATTCGAGGGGCGGAGGTCTTCCTTTTTGGTGAAGGGGCGGTTGCGTTTTTTAACATTCCAACGCGCTTGACAAATACCCTTGCAGGGTATATTATATTCCCAGATGCGAGAGGGGAGGCGATGGGTTTGGAGGATCTGCGCGACGAGCTTGAGGCGCGGGAGGAGGCTTGCCCGAACTGTGCGCGGACGAAGCAGCGCAGCGAGGGGGAGAAGAAGAAGCTCGCGAACCGGCTGAGCCGGATCGAGGGCCAGATTCGGGGACTGCGGCGGATGCTGGACAAGGACGCCTACTGCATGGACATACTGACCCAGGCGGCGGCGGCCAACGCGGCGCTGAATTCCTTCAGCCGGGAGCTGCTGGCCAGCCACATGCACTCCTGCGTGGTGCGGGACATCCGCGAGGGCCGGGATGAGACGATCGACGAGCTTTTGGGCATCCTGTCAAAGATGATGAAGTGACGCCGGGCCGCTGGGGAGGGGGTTTCCCGGCGAGTTCGGATTTTCCTGGACGAGGGAGATGATTTGCGTGGAACAGTACAGCGTGACCGGCATGAGCTGCGCGGCGTGCAGTGCACGCGTGGAGAAGGCCGTGAAGAAGGTGCCGGGCGTGACGGCCTGCTCGGTGAGCCTGCTGACGAACTCCATGGGCGTGGAGGGCACGGCCAGCGCCGCGGAGATTGTGGCGGCGGTGGAGGCGGCGGGCTACGGCGCTTCGCCGAAAGCGGCCGCTGCCTCGGCGAGCGCCGCCCCGGCGGCGGACGAGAGCGCGCTGGAGGATAAAGAGACGCCGAGAATGAAGCGGCGGCTGGTGGCGTCGCTGATCGTGCTGGTCGTGCTGATGTACGTCTCCATGGGCCACATGATGTGGGGCTGGCCGCTGCCGGGCTTCTTCGAGGGCAACCACGTGGCGATGGGGCTCTTGCAGATGCTGCTGACCATCGTCATCATGGTGATCAACCAGCGCTTCTTCGTCAGCGGCTTCAAGAGCTTCATCCACCGCGCGCCGAACATGGACGCACTGGTGATGATGGGCGCGGGCGCGGCGTTCCTGTACAGCACCTACGCGCTGTTCGCCATGACCGGCGCGCAGGTCGCGGGCGACGCGGATGCCGTGATGCGCTGGATGCACGAGTTCTACTTTGAGTCGGCGGGCACGATCCTGACGCTGATCACCGTGGGCAAGACGCTGGAGGCGCGCTCCAAGGGCCGGACCACCGACGCGCTGAAGTCGCTGATGAAGCTTGCGCCGAAGACGGCGACCGTCGTGCGCAACGGCGTCGAGCAGGAGGTGCCCATCGCCCAGGTGCGGCGCGGCGACGTGTTCGTGGTGCGGCCGGGCGAGAGCATCCCCGTGGACGGCACCGTGCTCGAGGGCGATACCGCCGTCAACGAGGCCGCGCTGACCGGCGAGAGCATCCCCGTGGACAAGGCTCCGGGCGACCCGGTGTCGGCGGCGACGATCAACACCTCGGGCTTCATCCGCTGTGAGGCCACGCGGGTGGGGGAGGACACCACGCTCTCCCAGATCATCAAGATGGTTTCCGACGCGGCGGCCACGAAGGCGCCCATCGCCAAGGTGGCGGACCAGGTCTCCGGCGTGTTCGTGCCGGCGGTGATCGGCATCGCCTGCGTGACCTTCGTGATCTGGATGCTGGTGGGGCGGCCGGTGGGCTACTCGCTGGCGCGGGCCATCTCGGTGCTGGTCATCAGCTGCCCCTGCGCGCTGGGGCTGGCGACGCCGGTGGCCATCATGGTGGGCAACGGCGTGGGCGCGAAGCACGGCGTGCTGTTCAAGACGGCGGTGTCGCTGGAGTCGGCGGGCAGGACCGAGATCGTGGCGCTGGACAAGACCGGTACCATCACCTCCGGCGAGCCGAGGGTCACCGATCTGATCCCCGCCTCCGGCGTGGCGGAGGGCGAGCTTTTGCGCATGGCGGCGGCGCTGGAGCAGCGGAGCGAGCATCCGCTGGCGAAGGCGGTGCTGGCACACGCGAAGGAGCGGGGGACCGCCATCCCCGAGGTGGCGGACTTCCGGGCGCTGCCGGGCAGCGGACTAGCGGCGGCGCTGGACGGCGCGGAGCTCTCCGGCGGCAACCTGAAGTTCATCCAGACGGTTGCGGAGGTCACGCCCGAGCTGCGCGCGGCGGCCGAGCGGCTGTCCGGGCAGGGCAAGACGCCGCTGTTCTTCAGCCGCGACGGGAAGCTGGCCGGCATCATCGCCGTGGCGGACGCGATCAAGGAGGACAGTCCGCGGGCGATCTCCGAGCTGCGCAACATGGGCATCCGCGTGGTGATGCTGACCGGCGACAACGAGCGCACGGCGAAGGCCATCGGCGCTCAGGCGGGCGTGGACGAGGTGATCGCGGGCGTGCTGCCCGAGGGCAAGGCCGGGGCCATCGCAAGCTTGAAGAAGCAGGGCAAGGTGGCGATGGTGGGCGACGGCATCAACGATGCGCCCGCGCTGACCGCCGCGGACACGGGCATTGCCATCGGCGCGGGCACGGACGTGGCCATCGATGCGGCGGACGTGGTTTTGATGAAGAGCCGGCTGAGTGACGTGCCGGCGGCGATCCGGCTGAGCCGGGCGACGCTGCGGAACATCCACGAGAACCTGTTCTGGGCGTTTATCTACAACACCATCGGCATTCCGCTGGCGGCGGGGGCGTTCATCAAGCTGTTCGGCTGGCAGCTGAACCCGATGTTCGGTGCGGCGGCGATGAGCCTATCGAGCTTCTGCGTGGTGAGCAATGCGCTGCGTTTGAATCTATTCGACATGTACTCGGCGAAGCATGATCGCAAGATCAGGTCTCACAAGGAATCTCAGAATCAGAAAGAGGAGGAAAAGACGATGACGAAGACCATGAAGATTGACGGAATGATGTGCGGCCACTGCGAGGCGCGGGTCAAGAAGGTGCTGGAGGCCATTGACGGCGTGACGGAGGCCGTGGTGAGCCACACCGCCGGCACGGCAATCGTGACCCTCTCCGCCCCCGTGGACGACGCAACCCTCAAGCAAGCCGTCGAAGCCCAGGACTACCAAGTCTTCAGCATCTCCTGAGCCGGCGGGGCCGGCGGCCATCTGCTTCGCCGTTGGGGCGACGGACTTTGGGCCCGTAGATTATGGGCCCAAAGTCCTGCGGTGCGTTTCTGCAGGAACCTGAGTGCGAAGCGACGAAATCTGGCGCCATAAGGCCGAGCGCCAGATTTCTTCGTTTTGGTGAATCGAGCTTGGTTCGCGTTGCGGGGGATTGGGGTCTTTTTTGGTGCGCCCTTGGATGGGTGAATGAGTCAATATTTCACAACCAAAACATTTCAGTTATAAATTTGAATGGCGATAAATTGCGGTATAACTGGATTTATGGTTAATATTGGACTATTTAATTTGATAATTGAATTTAATATTGACTTGATCCTTGAATGGGGGTATAATGGAGTCATTCCAATTCAGGAGGGCGTCGATATGGATATCAGTGAGGGGATGCTGGAGCAAAAGCGGCAGGAATTGATTGGGGCGCTCGCCGGGACGGGTTCGGAGGGGGAGGATGAGCTGATCGCTCAACTGAAGAAGCTTGGCGCGCTTCGTGATTCTTACAGGGCGCTCTGCGCGGAGTTCGAGGCGCGGTTTGTTCAGTCGGAGCCGTTCATTGAGCTGGAGATCACGGAGGGCGCGCTGAAGCAGAGCTATCTGAATCTGCGGCCCGCGATCAGGAAGGGCCTCGTGGCCCGGGGGCAGGAGATTTGCATTTCGTTTCCGGGCGTGTCGCTGGACAGCATTCGCAGCGACGTCAGGCCGGACGGGAACCTCCGCAACCGCGCCGCTATCAAGCGTTTTTACAAGTATGCGAACGTTCGGAATACGGGAAGGAAGGTTCGATTCACCCGGATCGGCCCGAATGAATACACGCTCGAGAACGTCGCCACTGGCGCAGGCGGTTCGTCGTTGCCCCGCCCTGCGAAGCGCAAGCTTCGCTTTCGGTTTTCCATGTGTGGCATTGTTGCCGGCGAGCGGGTGACCTTCGTCGACGATCCGAGCGTTGTCTGCACCGTCTGCGACGATACGCACGTGCTCTACGAGGGGCGGCGCTACTTTCTCACGGGGCTCGCCCGAGCGCTTCGGAACACCACCGCCTCGCTGGACGGGCCGTGCTACTTCACCTACGAGGGCGAGCGCCTCTGCGACCGTCGCGAGCGCTTTGAGTCCGGGCGGCGGGGCCGCCTTCCGTCTGCTTCGCCGTAGGGGCGACGGACTTTGGGCCCGTAGATCATGGGGCAGGCGACAGGGTCGCCTTCCATCTGCTTCGCCGTAGGGGCGACGGACTTTGGGCCCGGAGATTATGGGCCCAAAGTCCTGCGGTACGTTTCTACAGGAACCTGAGTGCGAAGCGACGAAATCCTGCCCGTAGATTATGGGCAGGATTTCTGCGTTGTGCATTGTTGGCTTCTGTTATGGGTTGGAAGGAAGAGAACTCCGCGCCTTGGAAGTGGGGGCGCGGAGTTCGTGTTTTGGGGGAAGGAATGCAGCTGCGCGGTGGGGTTAGCGGCAGCGGCGGCATTCGAAGTAGTAGCGCTTTTCGTGGGCGTGGCCCATGGAGAAGGTTTTGCGGGGGAGGGCGCCCCACTGCTCCACGCAGGGGAAGAGCTCGCGCTTGGCCAGGGTGCAGGGCATCAGGCCCAGGGCGCCCGGGCGGCTGGCGAGGCGGCGGAGCACGTCGTCGCCGTGGATGTAGTCGATGGCGGCCTCCGGGTGGCGGGTTAGGTACTCGTCCAGGAAGTTTTGCAGCGCGCGCAGCGGGTGCTGGGCGTAGGCGTAGCGGCGCTCGCCGCTCTGGGTGACCGCCGTCAGCGCGAAGCCGTCGCCCGGCTCGGGCATGGCGCGCTCCCATTCGGCCAGCAGGGCCTCCGGGTCCACGTTCGTCAGCACCCGGTGCACCGGCTCGAACTGGATCGCCGGGCAGTGCAGGTTTTCGATCTCCGCCAGCGCGTAGCGGGCGGGGTGATGGGCGCGCTCGGATTCGGGGATCGACTCGCGCAGCTCCATCCAGCAGGCGCGCGCGGCGGCCAGCGAGTGGTTGCCGTCGCCCACGGCCAGGAACAGGTCGCTGCAGTCCGCCGCCACCGCGTCCAGCGCGGCCTCCACCCGGCGGGCGGCATCGCCGTCCACCTTCCAGCCGCGCAGGTGTCCGCCGCCCTGCATCAGCTCGAAGTCGTACAGGAGCTCCAGCGCCGCGCGGTTCTCGTACAGCGGCTCGATCACCCGGCAGGCGGGGTCGTCCAGCAGCATCAGTATGTGGGGAAGCTCCAGCGCCGCGCCGCGGCGGATGCGCACCCGGGGCGGCACGCGCTCGAGCACCGTGCCCTCGGTGGCGCGGATGGCGCTCGTGGAGCCGGGGGCGTAGTCGTACCCCTCCAGGTCCAGGCAGGCCATCAGCCCGAGCCGCGCGCCGGTCTCGGTGGCGCGCTCGACCAGCAGGTAGCCGCCGTGCACCGCCTCCCGCAGCGTGCCGTCGGCCAGGTACCGCTCCATGTTGGCCTGCATGGCGGGGATGCGCGCTTCGCTCTCGCTCAGGTAGATCTCCGGCAGCACCAGGCGCAGCGTCGAGGGCGCGCCGCCGACGATGCCCTCCACGGCGCTCCAGTACTCCGGCTCGGAGGTGTACTGGTCCACGGCCACCACGGCCCACTTCTGCGGATCGACGCCCTTCGCGGGCAGCAGTATGTTCGCGGGATGCACGGCCCTGTTCTTCATCGCAATCTCTCCCATCCGCTGTCATGATAAAAGGGGGAGCGCACTCCCCCCGTGATGAATCTAGGCTTCCTTCTTTTCGTACTCGATGCGCACGATGTTGTGCTTGTCCTTGTCGGCGTCGGCCGGGGGCTTCATGTAATCGCCGTAGAAGTGCTTCAGGAACGCGTCGGCGTCGCTCGGGCCGCGCAGCGTCAGCGTCTCGAAGGGATACTTCCTGCCCGTGCCGAACAGCCGCACGTCCACGATCTCCCGGGTCATGTAGGAGCCGAACAGGCTGAACACGTGGGTCGATCCGTCGTAGGGGTACCGCAGCAGCAGCCCCTCGATGCGCCGGAGCAGCTTCCTGGAGTCCAGACCCTCGCCGAAGTGGGTGACCTGTATGAAGCGGATCAGAAGGCGCTGGTAGAGCGGGCGGCCCGGGCGGTTCAGGTTCACCAGCTGCTTGAAGCAGGAGGCGTGGTAGAAGAAGCGCCAGGCGGTCGCGCGCCAGAAGTGGAGGTTCCGGCCGAGTGCGCCCCTGGGCATGCCGTCCAGCGGGAAGATGTCCAGCCAGGCGTTCTCGACGATGGCCTCGGAGTTCGAGGCGTTGGTCACGCGCACGCGCTCGTCCACGATGCGGCTGAAGTAGCGCAGGTAGTCCTCGTCCTGCTTGTAGTTGAGGAAGGAGTAGCCCTCGGGCAGCTCCCCGCGCACGATGGTCAGAAACTTCTCGTAGTCGGGCCGGGGCATGGCCACGTCCATGTCGTCGTCCCAGGGGATGAAGCCCTTGTGGCGGATCGCGCCGAGCATCGTGCCGCCCACCATGAAGTAGCGCAGGTGGTGGCGCTCGCAGATGCTCGCGAATATGCGGGCGATCTCCAGTATCACCAGCTGCAGCGAGCGCAGCTCGGAATTGTCGCTTGCGTTGTAAGCCATGGAATGCCTTTCCGCCTCAGCGGCCCTGCAGGGTCACCACGGCGACGACCGTCTTGAATATGATCTTCCAGTCCGTCAGGAAGCTGCGCTCCCGGATGTATTTCACATCCAGATCCACCCACTTGCGGAAGCTCAGCTCGTTGCGCCGGGGCTGAATCTGCCAGTAGCAGGTCATGCCGGGGGTTATGTAGAGGCGCTGGCGCTCGTAGGGGCCGTACTGCGCCACCTCCCGGGGCAGCGGGGGGCGGGGGCCCACGATGCTCATGTCGCCGCGCAGCACGTTGAGCAGCTGGGGCAGCTCGTCGATGCCGGTCTTGCGCAGGAACTTGCCGATGCGGGTGATGCGCGGGTCGTTCGCCATCTTGAAGGCGGGGCCGCCCTTCATCTCGTTGTACTTGAGCAGCTCCTTGAGCTTGTCCTCGGCGTTGGGGATCATCGTGCGGAACTTGTAGAAGCGGAACTGCCTGCCGTCCCGGCCCACGCGAATCTGGGTGAAGATCGGGCTCGCGCCGGGGCTGTCGATCACGATCAGCAGCGCGACGATCAGCATCGGTATCAGCAGCACGATGAGCGCCAGCGCAGAGAAGAAGATGTCCTGCGCGCGGCGGATCACCCAATAGGCGCGCTTGCCCGCGAGCGCCTCCTCGCGAGTAAGGGTTACCCTCTGGTATTGCGCCGCGCTCCGTTTTGCCTTCATTCGTCTCGTCTCCCACCGTACCGTCTCCGGTGCTTTTGTAGCAGCATATAACGAAACCATTATAACACGGCGCATATGAAGATTCAAGCACGCTTGGCGTTTGATTCCTTCGATCGCAGACAAAAGCGCGGATTTGTCTGCGGGAGGAGGGCCGGACATTCCGCCGCGCCGGCTTGCCGGAGGCGGCGAAACAGCCCGGCGGCGCGGGGTTCTTAAAAACAAATCAAAAAAATAAACCAAGCGCGCTTGCGCTTGATTCTTTCCTGAAATCTCCGGCGGGGCGGCGGACAAGGGAGTTTTGCTTGGGGAAGCAATGGGGGGTATGGGAAGCGATTCGAAGACATGCCGTCCCGCCGGATGCGGCCAGCGCCGCTATATGGAATCCCTTTCGGGGAGGGATCGCTCTATGTTCCCTATTCTATATGACATTTATAAACGGAACATGAATTGTCACGGGGTGATATTAAAAAAATAATGCGGCGCCTGTACTTTTCTTTGTACAGGCGCCGCGGCTTTGGCGGGGCGGCTCAGGCGCGCCGGATCTCCCCGCGCGCCATCGGGTCGGTGTAGCGGCGGAAGAAGGAGATCAGCGGGCCCATGAACAGGGCGGTGATGACGGTGCCCAGGCCCGCCCGCGCGCCGAGGGCGACGCCGGTGATCACGCAGATGGCGTCCGTGAGCATCCGCCAGGCCTTGTAGGGGAGATGCCGGCCAAAGATGCTGGGGTTCCGGCGCGCGATGTAGAGCGAGATCGCGTCGTAGGTGGATACGCCCATGTCCGCGGAGAAGTACAGCGCCGCCGCCGCGCAGAGGATCACCACGCCCGCCGCCAGGAACAGCAGCCGGAGCGCGAGGCCCGGCGCGCCGAACAGCAGCGTCAGCTCCGATTCGAAGAATTCGATGGCGTAGCCCAGCAGGAACAGGTTCATCAGCGTTCCCAGCCCGATGTAGTGGCGGTCCATGAGCAGCACCGCCGCCAGCTGCACCAGGTTCACCAGCGCGTAGAGCGTGCCGTAGCGAATGGGAATCACGTTCGCCAGGCCGTTGACGTAGCACTGCGCCGGGTCGACGCCGAACATCGCGCGCTTCAGAAAGCCGATGCCGACGCCCGTGATCAGCACGCCCGCGGCCGACATCAGCGCGCGGCGCAGGATCAGCGGATTCCTGCTTCGGATGTTTACGGCATGAATCATATATGTTCCCTCCACATCTCTTTTCCGCGCGCCATTATAGGACCGCCACATTAAATCCGTATTTCGATTGAGTCAAATTCTATTGCAATCTGGTTTTGCGCAGGATATAATTAGGGGGAGATTGATGCGGCGAGCAGAGGGAGCGTGAGCAGCATGGATGCCATCTATACCATCCGCAGGCGCGTGGGCGCGAGCATGTGCGACGCCTCGGGCAGGCTGGGCCTGTGGAACACCTTCGCGCTGTTTCAGGATGCCGCCACGGAGCACGCGGAGGTGCTGGGCGTGGGCTTCGAGGCCATGCGCGCCCAGAACAGCTTCTGGATGACCGTGCGCACCCGCGTGTACTTCTACGACCGCCCGAAGCTGATGCAGCCCATCGAGGCCAGCACCTGGGCCCACGCGCCCGGCGCGACCCGCTGCGACCGCTTCTACCGGCTCTCCTCCCGGGGCGTGCTGCTGGCCGAGGGCAGGACGGAGTGGTGCGTCTACGACCTGGAGAAGCAGGCCGTGCGGCCGATGTCCGAGGTGCGCTTCGACACCAGCCGCGCCAACTTCTGCGAGGACACCGTGCTCGGCGCGCCCTACGCCCGCTTCCGCCACGACTTCGCGGAGGCCGACTGCGCGCTGGTGCGGGAGGTGTGCCCCTCGGACGTGGACCTGGGCCGCCACATGAACAACGTGGCCTACCTGCGCATGATCTGCGATTCCTTCAACACGGTGGAGCTGGAGCATTTGGACATCGCCGAGATGGAGATACTGTTCTGCCTGCCCTGCTTCGAGTGGCAGTCGCTGGACATCATGCGCCGCAGCACGGACTACGGCTACGAGTTCGGCGTGCGCCGCCCGGACGGCAGGTACGCGGCGCTGGCGCTGATGCGCCTGCGGAAGTAGCATGTGCGGGCGCTACTGGATCGAGCCGGAGAGCGACGAGGAGCTCCTGCGCATCATCGACCGGATGCAGCGGCTGGACCCCGACCTGCCGGTGAAGACCGAGGGAGAGATCTTCCCCGGCGACGGCGTGCCCGCGCTGTGCCTGAGCCGCGCCGGGAACGTGCGGCCCTTCGCGATGGCCTGGGGCTACCGCCTGCCCGGCGGCAAGCTGGTGTTCAACGCCCGGAGCGAGACGGCGGCGGAAAGGCCGATGTTCCGGGACGGCATGCTGCGCAGGCGCTGCCTGCTGCCGATGAGCGCCTACTTCGAGTGGGAGAAGCGCCCGGAGGGCAAGGTCAAGTATCGCATCGCCCCCGAGGCGGGCGGCCCGCACTACCTGGCGGGCATCTACCGCTTCGAGCCGGACGGCTTCCCCGCCTGCGCGGTGCTGACCATGGATGCCGCGCCGGAGCTGAAGTTCATCCATCCCCGGATGCCGGTGATCGTTTCCGCCGCGCAGAGTGAGGCCTGGCTGCGCGCGGGGGAGGCGGTATACCGGGGCAATCCTCCGCTGAGGTACGAGGCGGTGTAGAGCGGCCTCCGCCCCTCCCGCTCCGCAAATCTTCCTCTTTACAAAAACTTTTTGCTGGTTTTGGCTTGACATGCCCGGTGGAGGGGTGTATAATAGCTTCAATTTCAAACCGATGATGTGAAGATAACGTTCGTCGTGCGCGCGCAGAGAGTCCGGGGGGCTGGGAGCCGGATCGAAATGCAGGCGGGCAAATGGATCACGGAGGGCGCGAGGAACAGCGCGGGATTCTTCCCGCACCCAGTATTTCGCGACGTGCGGGCATACGTCAGTTGCCGGGGATATGCAGTATCCCGCAGAGTGCGCGGCTTCGGCCGCGAATCAAGGTGGCACCGCGAGCAAACGCTCGTCCTTGACAGACGTCTGGGACGGGCGCATTTATTTGCCCGTCCGCGAGGAGGGAGAGCAACTTGTACCAACCGAGCCTGGAGGAGGCCCGAAGGATCGCATCTTCGGGCGGCTTCCGCAAGATTCCGGTGAGCCGGGAGATATTGTCCGACTTCACTACACCCATCGAGGCGCTGCGCGTGCTGCGCAACCACAGCGGCCACTGCTTCCTGCTGGAGTCCGCCGAGGACAGCCAGCGCTGGGGCCGCTACACCTTCCTGGGCTACGAGCCCCGGATCGAAGTCACCTGCACGAACGGGAAGCTCCGCATCCGCAACGGCGAGACCGTCGAGCGCGAGACGAGCCACCCCGGCGCGGCGCTGCGCGAGATCATCGCGGCAAACAGGAGCCCGCGCATCCCGGGCCAGCCGCCCTTCACCGGCGGCCTGGTGGGCTACTTCAGCTACGATTACATCAAGTACGCCGAGCCGTCGCTGACGTTGGACGCCGAGGACGAGGAGGGCTTCCAGGACATGGACCTGATGCTCTTCGACCGGGTGGTGTGCTTCGACAACTTCCGGCAGAAGCTGATCCTGATCGCCAACGCCGACGCCGGAAACCTGGACGAATCCTACCCCGCCGCCTGCGCGGCCATCGACGATATGGCGAAGCTCCTGCGCAGCGGCGAGCCGCTGCCCCGGGATCCCGGGCGGCTGACGACGCCCATCGAGCCGCTGTTCGACGAGACCGCCTACTGCGCGATGGTGGAGAAGGGCAAGCGCTACATCCGCGAGGGCGACGTGTTCCAGGTGGTGCTCTCGAACCGCCTGAGCGCGGGCTTCGAGGGGTCGCTGCTGGACACCTACCGGGTGCTGCGCACCACGAACCCCTCGCCCTACATGTTCTACTTCACCAGCGACGACATCGAGCTGGCGGGCGCCTCGCCCGAGACGCTGGTCAAGCTGGAGGACGGCGTGCTGCACACCTTCCCGCTGGCGGGCACCCGGCCCCGGGGCAGGACCCCCGAGGAGGACGCCGCGCTGGAGGTGGAGCTGCTCTCCGACGAGAAGGAGCTGGCCGAGCACAACATGCTGGTGGACCTGGGCCGCAACGACATCGGCAAGATCAGCGAATTCGGCTCGGTCGAGGTGGAGAAGTATCTGTCCATCGAGCGCTTCAGCCACGTGATGCACATCGGCTCCACCGTGCGCGGCACGATCCGGCCGGACAGGGACGCCGTGGACGCGGTGGACGCCATACTCCCCGCGGGCACGCTCTCCGGCGCGCCGAAGCTGCGGGCCTGCGAGATCATCAACGAGCTGGAGAACAACAAGCGCGGCGTCTACGGCGGGGCCATCGGCTACCTGGACTTCACCGGGAACCTGGACACCTGCATCGCCATAAGGCTGGCGTTTAAGAAGAATGGCCGGGTGTTCATCCGCGCCGGCGCGGGCATCGTGGCCGACTCGGTGCCGGTGAACGAGTTCAACGAGTGCCTGAACAAGGCCAAGGCTGTGGTGCGCGCCCTGGAGCTGGCACAGGGGGAGGCGGAGCTATGATACTGTTGATCGACAACTACGACAGCTTCTCCTACAACCTGTACCAGCTGGTGGGCAGCATCAACCCCGACATCCGCGTGATCCGCAACGACGAGATGAGCGTAGACGAGATTCGCGCCCTCAAGCCCAGCCACCTGATCCTCTCGCCCGGCCCGGGCAGGCCCGCCGACGCGGGAATCTGCGAAGCTGCCGCGCGGGAGCTGGCCGGGGAGATCCCGATCCTGGGCGTGTGCCTGGGCCACCAGGCCATCTGCGAGGCCTTCGGCGGGGTCGTGACCTACGCCAAGCGGCTGATGCACGGCAAGCAGTCGCGGGTGACGCTGGACGAGGATTGCCCGCTGTTCAGGGGAATGATCGGCATGATCCCGGCGGCGCGCTACCACTCGCTGGCCGCGCCGGAGGAGAAGCTGCCCGAATGCCTGAAGGTCGTGGCCCGAACCGACGACGGCGAGGTCATGGCCGTGGCCCACCGCGAATATCCGGTATATGGTCTGCAATTCCATCCCGAATCCATACTGACCCCCGACGGGCCGGAGATTTTGAAGAACTTTCTGGAGGTGTAAACTATGATCCGCGAAGCCATCATCAAACTTTCGAAGAAGGAAGATCTCTCCTACGCCGAGGCCGAGGCCGTCATGAATGAAATCATGGGCGGCGAGACCACCCCGGTGCAGACCAGCGCCTACCTGACCGCCCTCGCCATGAAGGGCGAGACCATCGACGAGATCACCGCCAGCGCGGCGGGCATGCGCGCCCACTGCGTCAAGCTCCTCCACGAGCAGGACGTGCTGGAGATCGTGGGCACCGGCGGCGACGGCAGCAACTCCTTCAACATCTCCACCACGGCGGCCTTCGTCATCGCGGCGGGTGGCGTGCCGGTGGCCAAGCACGGCAACCGCGCGGCTTCATCCAAGAGCGGCGCGGCGGATTGCCTGGAGGCGCTGGGCGTGAAGATCACGCTGCCGCCGGAGAGGAGCGCGGAGCTGCTGGAGAAGCTGAACTTCTGCTTCCTCTTCGCCCAGAACTACCACATCGCCATGAAGTACGTGGCCCCCGTGCGCAAGGAGCTGGGCATCCGCACGGTGTTCAACATCCTGGGCCCGCTGTCCAACCCCGCCGGAGCGAACATGGAGCTGATGGGCGTCTACGAGCAGGCGCTGGTGGAGCCGCTGGCGCAGGTCATGTCCAAGCTGGGCGTCACCCGCGGCATGGTGGTCTACGGGCAGGACAAGCTGGATGAAATCTCCATGTCCGCCCCGACCAGCGTGTGCGAGATTCGGGACAACTGGTTCCAGTCCTACGAGATCACCCCGGAGCAGTTCGGCTACGCCAGATGCGACAAGTCGGCGCTGGTGGGCGGCACCCCGGCGGAAAATGCCGAGATCACGAAGGCCATCCTCTCCGGCGCGGACAAGGGCCCGCGCCGCCAGGCGGTGTGCATGAACGCCGGCGCGGCGCTCTACATCGGCGGCAAGGCGGAGAGCATCGAGGCGGGCGTCAAGCTGGCCGAGCAGCTGATCGACTCCGGAGAAGCGATGAAGAAGCTCGACGAGGTCGTGGCGGCCTCCAACGCCTGATATGGCTACGATACTGGACGCCCTCGCCGCCCACGCCCGGGAGCGCGTGGCGGCGGACCGGGCGCAGGTTCCGCTGGAGGCGCTGAGGGACCTCTGCGCGGAGCTGCCTCCGGCGCGGGGCTTCGCGGAGGCACTGGCCAGGCCCGGGTTGCGCTTCATCTGCGAGGTGAAGAAGGCGTCTCCGTCCAAGGGCCTGATTTCGCCGGACTTCCCGTACCTGGACATCGCGAAGGATTACGAGGCCGCCGGCGCGGACGCGGTGTCGTGCCTCACGGAGCCCAAGTGGTTCCTGGGCAGCGACGAAATCTTCTCCGAGATTCGGCAGGAGATCGAACTTCCGATGATCCGCAAGGACTTCACCGTGGACGAGTACCAGATCTACCAGGCCCGGCTGATGGGCGCGGACGCGGTGCTGCTGATCTGCGCGCTGCTGGACACGGAGACCGTGGCAAAGTACCTGGCGCTCTGCGATTCCCTGGGCATCGACGCGCTGGTCGAGGCCCACGACGCGGCGGAGATTTCCTCGGCGGCATCGGCGGGCGCGAAGCTGATCGGCGTGAACAACCGCAACCTCAAGGACTTCTCGGTGGACTTCTCCAACGCCGCGCGGCTGCGGGATCTAATTCCCCCGTCGGCGCTGTACGTGGCCGAGAGCGGCGTGAGCTGCCCGGAGGACGCGGCGAAGCTCAAGGCCATCGGCGCGGATGCCGTGCTGATGGGCGAGGTGCTGATGCGCGCGGCGGACCGGGGCGCGATGCTGAAGGCCATGCGGGAGGCGGCGCTATGACGCGAATCAAGATCTGCGGCCTGTTCCGGGAGTGCGACATCGACGCGGTGAACGCGCTCCGCCCGGACTGGTGCGGCTTCATTGTGAACTTCCCCAGGAGCCACCGCAACCTCGCACCCGATCAGGTTCGCGCGCTGCGCGCGAAGCTCGACCCCGGCATCACGCCCGTGGGCGTGTTCGTGAACCAGCCTGCCCGGGATGTGGCGGCGCTGTTGAACGACGGCACCATCTCCGCGGCCCAGCTGCACGGCAGCGAGGGCGCGGAGTACATCGAACACCTGCGCGACCTCGCGCCGGGCTGCGTGCTCTGGAAGGCGTTCAAGGTTCGCGCCTCCGCCGACCTCGCCGCCGCCAACGCCTGCCCCGCCGACCTGGTGGTGCTGGACAACGGCTACGGCACCGGCTCCGCCTTCGACTGGTCGCTGGCGGAGGGGATCAAGCGCCCCTACCTGCTGGCCGGAGGGCTGACCCCGGAGAACATCCCCGACGCGATCATGCGCCTCCATCCCTGGGGTTTGGACATCTCCAGCGGCGTGGAGACGGACAGACTGAAGGATAGGGACAAGATCGAAGCGGCGATACGCGCCGCGAGGGGGAACGGCTGAGGCGATGCGCGGAGCTTGCGTCGATGTCGGTATGGGGTTGAGAGTTAGTGGCGGCTGCCTTTGCTTGGGTCGCGTTGCTCCCAAGCAAAGGTGTCGCCGCGGCGGCCCGCGGATTGGGACGAAGCTTGGTTTGTACGCATTGATGCGGCCTTGATTGAGACGCGGGCCGCCTGGGAGACGCCGGGCTCCGCCCGGACCCGTTTCGGGCTCTGCCCGGACCTGCTCAAGGGACTCTGTCCCTTGAGAATTCCTGCCAAGGAACCTGAGGTTCCTTGGATTCTCCCTGCTGCTGCCGCGGTTTCGTTCGAGGGCTTGCCCTGTGATTCCATTGATTTATTTCCATTCATGAGAGGAGTGAACAACTTGTCCAAGGGACGCTTTGGCATCCACGGCGGGCAGTACATGCCCGAGACGCTGATGAACGCGGTCATCGAGCTGGAGGAGGCCTACAATCACTACAAGGATGACTTCGAGTTCAACCGCGAGCTCAACGCGCTGTTCAACGAGTACGCGGGGCGGCCCTCCCGCCTCTACTTCGCCAAGCGCATGACCAACGACCTGGGCGGCGCGAAGATCTACCTCAAGCGCGAGGACCTCAACCACACCGGCGCGCACAAGATCAACAACGTGCTTGGCCAGGCGCTGCTCGCCAAGAAGATGGGCAAGACCCGCCTGATCGCCGAGACCGGCGCGGGCCAGCACGGCGTGGCCACCGCCACCGCCGCCGCGCTGCTGGACATGGAGTGCGTGGTCTTCATGGGCGAGGAGGACACCAGGCGCCAGGCGCTCAACGTCTACAAGATGCGCCTGCTCGGCGCTACCGTCGTGCCCGTGACCACCGGCACCGCCACGCTCAAGGACGCCGTGTCCGAGGCCATGCGCGAGTGGACCAGCCGCATCAGCGACACCCACTACTGCCTGGGCTCCGTCATGGGCCCGCACCCGTTCCCCACCATCGTGCGCGACTTCCAGGCGGTGATCTCCCGAGAGATCAAGGCCCAGCTGCGCGAGAAGGAGGGCAAGCTGCCCGACGCGGTGCTCGCCTGCGTGGGCGGCGGATCGAACGCCATCGGCGCGTTCTACCACTTCATCAACGACCCCACCGTCCGGCTGATTGGCTGCGAGGCCGCCGGGCGCGGCGTGGATACCATCGAGACCGCGGCGACCATCGCCACCGGCAAGCTCGGCATCTTCCACGGCATGAAGAGCTACTTCTGCCAGGACGAGTACGGCCAGATCGCGCCGGTCTACTCCATCTCCGCAGGCCTGGACTACCCCGGCATCGGCCCCGAGCACGCCTGGCTGCACGACACCGGCCGGGCCGAGTACGTGGCCATCACCGACGACGAGGCCGTGGACGCCTTCGAGTACATGAGCCGGTTGGAGGGCATCATCCCGGCCATCGAGTCCGCCCACGCCGTGGCCTACGCCCGCAAGCTCGCGCCCACGATGGGGAAGGACCAGATCATCGTCATCAACATCTCGGGCCGCGGCGACAAGGACTGCGCCGCCATCGCCCGCTACAGAGGGGAGGCGCTCGTCGAATGAGTCGAATCAAGGAAGCTTTCGCCCACGGGAAGGCGTTCATTCCCTTCATCACCTGCGGCGACCCGGATCTCGCCACCACCGCCGACTGCGTGCGCGCGATGGCCGAGGCCGGCGCCAGCCTGATCGAGCTGGGCATCCCCTTCTCCGACCCCACGGCGGAGGGCCCGGTGATCCAGAGCGCCAACGTGCGCGCGCTGTCCGCCGGAACGACCACCGATAAGATCTTCGACATGGTGGCCGAGCTGCGGAAGGACGTCACCACGCCGATGGTGTTCATGACCTACGCGAACGTGGTGTTCTCATACGGCATGGAGCGGTTTTTGACGAGGGCCCAGGAGGTCGGCATGGACGGCTTGATCCTGCCGGACGTGCCCTTCGAGGAAAAGGAGGAGTTCGCGCCCACCTGCCGCGCGCATGGGCTGGACCTGATCTCGCTGATCGCGCCCACGTCGGAGAACCGCATCGCGGAGATTGCGAAGGGCGCGGAGGGGTTCGTGTACTGCGTGTCGAGCCTGGGCGTGACGGGTGTGAGGAGCCAGATCACGACGGATATCGGGGCGATGGTGAGCCTGGTCAAGCAGGCCAACCCGGAGATTCCGTGCGCGGTGGGGTTTGGCATTTCGACGCCGGAGCAGGCCAGGAAGATGGCGGGACTGTCGGATGGCGCGATCGTCGGTAGCGCGATTGTGAAGATCATTGCGCAGTACGGCAAGGAAGCCACGCCGCACGTGAAGGAGTACGTGAGGAGCATGGTCGAGGCGGTCAAGGCGTAAGGAACGCGAGGCAGGACTTTGGGCCCATCTACGGGCCCAAAGTCCGTCGGAAGCACGCGGCAGCAAAAGGGAGAATCCAAGGAACCTCAGGTTCCTTGGCAGGTCTGGGCAGCGCCCAGCGTAACCCCAGCGGCCCGCGGCATCCATCCAACGCTTCATCAATGCACACCAACGCCTCCTCATAACCATACCGCGGGCCGCCACGGCGCTTTTTAAAAAGGGAAGCCAGAGGGCTTCCCTCAGATCACTGACAAACCCTGCAATCAAAAGAGGGAGCAGGGTTTGCTGAACGATAGAAGGAACAAA